>CALVCR010000073.1 GCA_944326125.1 Candidatus Gastranaerophilales bacterium
ATCCAGAAATAGACTCGAAATTCTTCGCTTTTAAACAGTACAAACGGGTTAAATCTGGTCCAAGCTTTATATTGCAGGTTATAGCTGGCTCCTCCAAAGAAAGTGAAAACTGCTACAATCCATAAAATAATATTTGTTGACCCGACAAGGCAGTATGAATTTGGTGATAACCCCCCTCCGGATACAGATGAAAATGAATGACATACTGCATTAAATCCGCTCATACCATTTACTCTTAATAAAATTATTTCAAGAATAGTCATACCTATGTAAACTTTCCATAAAGCTGAAGCAGTATTTCTTACACGCGGTGTAAATTTGTCTTCAGTAGGCCCTGGTGCTTCTGCAAAGAAAAGTTGTCTGCCGGCAACAGCGAATTGCGGAAGTATGGCTACAAATAATACGATAATTCCCATACCGCCTATCCATTGGGTAAATGCTCTCCAAAAAAATAATGCTTTTGGGTAATCATAGTGTGTAAATATTGTTGAACCGGTAGTTGTAATTCCGGATGTTGCTTCAAAAAGGGCATCAATAAATGAAATTCCAAAAAACATATACGGTATTGCGGCTAAAAGTCCGGCAAAAAGCCAGCAAAAAGTAACAGCGCAAAGACCTTCAGATTTTTTTATATCATTAACATTTTTAACAGCAGAAGCGCCCGGAATAATTTTTCTTAATGTTACTCCTATCATAAAAGCCACTACAGCTGCAAAAAAGAATGGAAAAACTGAGTCTGTTTCGTGATAATAAAATGCTATCAGTACCGGTACGAGAAGCAGTACACTGAAATACATAATAGAAAGACTAAAAGTATATGCAAGATAACTGAGCCTCATTAATCCACCTTAAAGTATTTCCTGATTACCGGAGCATTTGCACTTGTAGTAAAGATTATAAGATTATCACCGCTCATAATCTGTGTTGTACCGTTCGGAATAATTATACGGTTTCTTCTTTGAATAACGCCAACAATTGCTTTTGCAGGGAGTTTTAATTCCATGATTTTAATGGTTTGATAATTTTCCGGAAGTTCAATTTCCATAACTTCTCCCATGCCCTGTTCCACGGTAGCCAGAATACCGATATTGGTATCGCATAAGTTATTTTTAATTTCATTTAAAGATGCGGTTTTAGTTGAAATAGCAATATCAATACCGACTTTTTCAAATAAAGAAACATTTGAACTTTTACTTACTCTTGAGATTACTCTTTTTACCCCCATCTGTTTTACAAGAAGTGAGCAGAGAAGGTTTTTTTCATCATTGTTAGTAACACTTACCACAACATCAGATGCACTGATATCCTCTTCATTTAAAAGTTCTAAATCCGTACCGTCTCCGTTTATAATAAGAGAAGATTCAAGTTCTTCAGCAAGAAGTTCGCAGCGTTCCTCATTCTTTTCAATAATTTTGATATCAAGTTTTAGCTTTTCAAGGTTTTTTGCAAGTTTAAGACCTACATTTCCTCCGCCAATAATGGCAACTTTTTTTACAAATTCTTTTTCGTGGAAAAATCTTCCTGCAAGAATATCTAGGGAATTTGAAAGTCCCATAAAGATTACTTTATCATCCTGATGAAGAACTGTTTCCCCGCTTGGAATAAATAATTCACCATTTCTGGTTACACCGACAATTAAGGTATCTTTTGGAAACTCGCAATTTTTAATCATACTATTGACTAATACTGAATTTGGAGCAATTTTATATTCTAACAGTCTGGCTTTGCCGTCAGCAAAGTGTTCAACATCTAAAGCCTTTGCTACTGTTATAATACGGAAAATTTCCTGAGTAAGGAGTTCTTCCGGCCAGATTACATAGTCTACATAGAACCCGAAATTGTATTCCGCATCTTTTGTAATACGCAAAGAGGACTTATATTCTTCTTTACGGACAAAACACATTGTGCAGGCTTTGCTCATTTTCTTTACGGTAAGACAGGCTACAATGTTTAATTCATCGGAATCGGTACAGGCAATGAAAACATCTGCATCTTTTATGTTTGCCTGTTTTAGAATTTCAATATTAGAAGCGTTGCCGTCTACAAAACTCACATCAAGTTTATTGAAAGCATCGCACTTATATTCTTCACTATCAATTACGGTTACATCATTATCGGTGTAGAACTCGGAAGCTATCATTGATCCGACTTCGTTTGCACCAAAAAGTATCATTTTCATAGACAATATTTAACTTCAAAAGATATTTAAAGTCAATTTCGCAAATTATCCCAGGTTCTTAATAACACCGGCGATTTTTCCGATTAAAGTAAGATCATTAATAGTTGATCCGCTTATTGTACGGATTCTGTATTCAGGATTATCTGATTTAATAATAATTTCGTCCAAATTTTTAGATAAACGTTTTACAAAAATTTCATTATTGAAACAGAATACATAGATTTTATTATCTTGAATCTGTTCTCCACGCCAGTGCTCAACAATTAATTTATCACCATTATCAATTGTAGGTGCCATACTGTTTCCGGTTGCATTTATCATTGAATAATTTTTTAACTTGGAGAAACTGTCAATTAAAATTTCCGGAATCGGGAGTTTTATTTTTTCTTCCGAAAATACAATATTTCCGCTCCCGCAGCTTGCAAAAACATCTGTATAATAATCAATATAAATAACGTTTTCTTCGCTTTCAGATGTATCATTAAAAAGTGTTATGTTAAAAAATTCTTCAATTTTTTTAAGTTCACTTATTGTAACCTGACTCTCATTTTTAATCCTGTTGCTTACTGTTTGCCGTGTAATATTAAGGCTTTCAGCAAGTGTGGATTGATTTATATATTTCCCTGTTTTTTTCGGGATGATTGTCAATAGTTCTTCTAATTTCATAAAATTCCTATTATGTTAAATATATACTTGACATTTGTAAACTAATATCTTACAATGGTGTACAAGATGTAAGGTTATATATGATATTTAAACATATATTTGCACATCTGTCAATTGATTAAATCTTTAAAATTTTGCTCATTTTGTGGTATTGGGAAGTTGGGGTTAACTTAGATGAGGTATAAATATAATGTATCATGTAGTGAAACAATTTCTAAAAATTGGACACCGGCAGCAATGGATTGTTATTTTATCGGATGTTCCTGCAGCAGGTGTAATCTTTATAAAATTTACTTTTTAAATACGGGTTTTCATTGCAGGATGAAAGAAACAGTTATAGAACTTGTAAGGAAACATGGCGCACCAAGGAGGGATAAAAATGATTGTAAGAGACAGGAAGCTTGTATGTAAATATAACGGACAAAAAGGCGGCAGGCCCAAATTTGATTCCGGGTTGAGGATAGAAATTCCGGATATTGATCTGGTAATTTTAACACCGACACAATACGGATCATTAATTGAGAAATATGGTTATGAACTCTTAAGAAAGGCTCTTTTTGTATTTGAAGAATGGTTGAGAAGAGGGGGTAAATCATCTGAAAAGTACAGAGGAAAAAATCATTATGCTCATTTCCGGAACGATGGCTGGGTAATTAATACTGCAAGAAGGGACGGTTCGTAACTGAGTGACTAAGTGATTGAGTGATTAAGGAACTCCTTCTTTTCGTGAATCGTAAGCAGTGAGTCGTGAATCGGGGTTACAAAATATTTTAATAAACACTGCTTATTTTTTTGAAATTTCAAGACTTCGGCTCACAATTCACGAATCACAAGAAAACCAGATTCTTATCTAAGTTGCAAATCTAAAGTGAACGATATCACCATCTTGCATTACGTAATCTTTACCTTCAAGTCTTGTAACACCTTTGTCTTTGCAGGCAGTGTATGAACCGCATTC
>CALVCR010000074.1 GCA_944326125.1 Candidatus Gastranaerophilales bacterium
AAATCATGCGAGAAGATGCTAACAGGTACGACTGCCGTAATTCTTTCATCCTGATCTATCGGAAGAACATTGACGATAGGCAGACCTTTTGCCTGACGTCCGCCTTCTGGGAAGTCATAGACATTCAGGCTGTATACAGTTCCTTTTGATGAGAAGAACAGAACTTTATCATGCATCATTGCTGTGAAGAAGTGCTGAATATCGTCATCTTCTTTTGTTTTCATTCCTGATTTGCCGCGTGTTGCACGGTTTTGTCTTTCAAATGTATCAAGCGAGATACGTTTGAGATATCCCTGATGGGTGATAAATACTGCCATTGGAGTATTCGGAGTTAAATCTTCAATTGTAACTTCGCCCTGCTCCGGCAGAATTTGAGTTTTTCTGTCATCGCCGTATTTTTCTTTGTCTTCAAGAAGTTCGCCTTTGATAATGTCAAGAATTTTTTGGCGGCTTGCTAAGATGTCTTCGTATTCTGCGATTTTCTTAACAAGTTCATCATATTCTGCTTTAACTTTATCCTTTTCCAATCCTGTCAATCTTCTTAATTGCATTTCAAGGATTGCGTTAGCCTGATCTGCGTCAAGCCCGAATCTGCTCATCAAGCCGTTTCTTGCATCATCTGTAGTTTTTGATTTTTTGATAAGTTCAATAACTTCATCAATTGAGCCCAGTGCAATAATCAAACCTGCCAAGATGTGTGCGCGGATTTTAGCTTTTTTGAGGAAGAAAATAGTTCTTCTTGTAACGATTTCAACCCTGTGTTCAACAAATTCCGAGAGAACTTCGTACAAATTCATCAATCTCGGCTGTTTGCCGCATAAAGCAAGCATATTCACACCGAACGTTGTTGCCAATTGAGTATATTTGAACAAATTATTTTTAACAACATCAGGTTTTGCGTCGCGCTTAAGCTCAATTACGATACGCATGCCTTCTCTGTCGGATTCATCGCGGATATCAGAAATTCCTGTAATTCTTTGATCTTTAACAAGTTCTGCAATTTTTTCGATTAAAACAGATTTGTTTACTTGATAAGGGATTTCTGTAACGACAATTGCCGTACGACCTTGACGTCCGTTACCGCCTGCAATTTCTTCAAAGTTTGCAACGGCTTGCATTTTGATAGAGCCTCTACCTGTTTCGTAAGCCTGTTTAATATCGTTTAAGCCGATAATGGTTGCTGCTGTCGGGAAATCAGGACCTTTAACGTATTCCATAAGCTCAGATACGGTAATATTAGGGTTGTCAATCAAAGCGATTGTACCGTCAACGATTTCACAAAGGTTATGAGGCGGAATATTTGTAGCCATACCAACTGCGATACCTGAACATCCGTTTAATAAAAGCATTGGAAGTCTAACAGGTAATACAGAAGGTTCTTGTAATGAACCGTCGAAGTTAGGCTCAAATTCAACTGTTTCGCAATCAATATCAGCAAGCATTGATTGTGTAATTTTATGCATTCTAGCCTCTGTATAACGCATTGCAGCTGCACCGTCACCGTCAACTGAACCGAAGTTCCCATGACCGTCTACAGTTAGGTAACGAGTAGAGAAATCTTGAGCCATACGAACTAATGCTTCGTATACAGCTGTATCACCGTGAGGGTGGTATTTACCTAAAACTTCACCAACAATACGTGCACATTTCTTAAATGGTTTGTCAGGAGTCATCCCAAGTTCGTTCATTGCATATAAAATACGTCTGTGAACAGGTTTTAGACCGTCACGAACATCTGGTAATGCACGACCGACGATTACACTCATTGCATAATCGATATATGAACGTTTCATTTCTTCTCTAATATTTACAGGAACAATTTTCCCATCCGCGAACATATTTTGCTGATTACTCATTTTCTCTCCCCAGCTAATTTGATTTTCTGTATTACTTGATAATATTGTAACACAAATACATTGAATTGGGTAATTTTAATAATTTAACTTAACAAAATAAATTGTAATGCCGTCTGCAATACAAATAAAGAAATTACATTTAATAATTTAGTATTTAAACTATATAATCAACTTTGTAGTTTATAAAAATTTTATTTAAATTTAGTAAAATTTATATTTTCACTAATAATATCTTCCAAGTTTACATCAAGAATTTCTGCGAGATTTTTCATGTATAGCAATGTAGGATTTGTTAAGCCTCGTTCAACTTTGCTGTAGTAACTTTTATCAATATCAAGTTTGTTTACTACATCATCTTGTGACATTCCCCTAAGGGAACGGATTACTTTAAGTTTTAGCCCGATTTTTTTTAGAAATTCTTGATTATTCATAACAAAATTTTATGGGGTTGACTGAAAGTAAACAATAGTTTATAATAATATAAAATAGGTTTATAAACTATTAATATAGATAATAAACAAAATTTTTAGAGGTAATCAATGAAAAATAAAAAAGGATTTACGTTAGCTGAGGTGCTTATAACATTAGGGATTATTGGTGTAGTTGCAGCGATGACAATGCCTGTGTTAATTCAAAATCACAGAAACAGTGTTGTTGAAGCAAGGCTGAAAAAGTTCTATTCAGTAATGAACCAAGCTGTTATTATGGCAGAAAATGATTACGGTGATAAAAAAGAGTGGTATGAGGATTTAACTGGAGCAGAAATTGATAATGATGGAAACCCTATTCCTGGTTCTTCTGAATTAGAAAAATGGTTTAATAAGTATTT
The DNA here is from genome assembly GCA_944326125.1 of Candidatus Gastranaerophilales bacterium. Classification (GTDB taxonomy): domain Bacteria; phylum Cyanobacteriota; class Vampirovibrionia; order Gastranaerophilales; family Gastranaerophilaceae; genus CAG-196. Next base: position 2,686 of record CALVCR010000074.1, read on the forward strand.
AATGCCATATTTAATAGAAGTAAAAACTGAAACTTTATCTAATGGAACATTTATGGTGTATTTCCCGGATGGAAGTGCTCTAGCTACTGCATCTGCAGGTAGGGGAAGAGATTGGTATTTTTATCCTTTAAATCCTGAAAAGTGTATGAATAGAACTCAAGAAAAAGCTAATGGTATATGCAGATTTGTTTTTAATTTTAAACCTGTTGGGGATGAATATTCTTGGAAATATCATATAGATAGAGGCTTTGAACCCACAAAATATCGTTGGGATGGTTCTTTGGAAAATTTGTATAAAGGATGTAGCGATAAGATATCTGATGGTATTCTTCATTCTCATTGCACGGCTTTAATTCAATATAATGGATGGAAAATTCCAAAGGATTATCCTTTTAGAATAAGTTATTAATCAACTTTATATTTTGGAGCTTCTTTGGTTACAAGTTCCATGTATTTTTTGTTATTTTTTTCAGCAAAATCTATAGCTTTTTTTCGAGCTTCTTCTTGTCCGCCAAGTTCTGATGAGTAAAATC
>CALVCR010000075.1 GCA_944326125.1 Candidatus Gastranaerophilales bacterium
AACAACACCCGTTTTGTTGTTGTTTCGCTAACATTGATTGTTCGCTGCGTAAAGGTCGGCTTATAGAATTTATACAGTAAGTAATAATGTAAACCGCGAGCGTGTGCCTGTAAGGCACAATAGCGAGTGTAAGAGATTGTGCGAGGCACAACTCCTACAATGCCCGAAGGGCATTGAAAACAATGCGGGTTTCTTTTTTCTTTTAGTACTTTTCTTTTTTTCTTTTCTTCGCAAAAAAGAAAAAAGAAAAGTACAATCAAAATTAAACAAAAAAAGATATTTAAGTACCTTCCTATCATTCCGACAGGAGAAAAAGAATATTTACCCCTGCAACACAATAGACATTGTGTTGCAATATTTGTAAAACGGTTCTGTATACAGAACCGTTTTACAAATCGTTACAAATAGTGTATACTAACAAAGTAAACGTATGAAATAAGAGGAAGTTTTGTATGAGCAATATTGTTATTTATTCCACAAAACCGATGCCGGAATTAGAAACTCTGCTTGTTGATGTCGATGAAGCGGATATAAGAACGGTTGATATTCAACAGATGAAGGATTATGCGGTTATTAATCCGTCATTAATGATTGTTGAAAATATAGATCTTGCAAAAGATGCATTAATGACAAATAAATTTCCTTGCCCGATCTTGTTCTTAGGTCCGGTAAGACGTGATGTGACTGTAAGAGCTGAAGGATTTGATTTTATTTCAACTCCGGTTAATAAAGATGAGTTAGTAGTTCGTGTAAATGCTCTTTTAAGGATTAAAGCAATAAAAGATAAACTTGAAAGAGTAAGCACAACTGACGATTTAACAGGACTACATAACAGAAAATATTTACAGGAACGTTTGGAAGAAGAAATTTCACGTTCAAGACGTTACGGAACAAAACTTTCCTGCATACTGTTTGACATAGATTTCTTTAAGGTTGTAAACGATATGTACGGCTATGAATGGGGCGATATTCTTTTGAGAAATATTGCTAATAAATTGGCCGCTATGATAAGAAAAGAAGATATTTTAACCCGTTACGGCGACGAGGAATTCTTACTTGTTCTGCCTAATACTTCTGAAGAAAATGCATTCTTGTTCGGAGAAAGATTCAGACGTGAAGTTGAAAAAATGGAATTTATTCCTGCTGGAGAAGAAGAACCTCACAAGGTTACTATTTCCGGCGGAATTTCTACATATCCTTGCATGACTGATGTTGAAGAGGATGCTAATACTGTTATCAGATATGCGGAACACGCTCTTTACAACGCTAAGCACAGGGGTAAAAATAAAATTATACAGTTCTCTCAAATGAATCTTGAGATGTAAGAATTAGAAAAGACCGCTTGATACAGGCGGTCTTTTTATATTTCATATTTTTTAACAAGTTCTGTCCGGTATCGTTTGTACTGGTTATTTAATTCAGTCATATCAATAGCCTTGTTGATTGCATGAATTGCATTTTCGTAGTCACGAATTTGTTCGTATGAGTAAGCCAGATAAAAATATGCAAAAGGAGTATTTTCGATTTCAGCTTGGTGTTTTATTGCGTGAACTCTTTTGATATCAACCTTGTTTTTTAAGTCTTTGTATAGAGCAAGGTCTTCTTCTGCTCCTTTAGTATCTCCGAGGGCATTTTTTATTTTACTGCGTTTTTCGTAGAGAAAATATGCCCTTTCATCTCCGCAAACCTCATTAATTGCAAGGTTGATGTATTTTAAAGCTTCGTCTTTATCAGAGTAATAGTACCTGTCTGATTGTTTCATATACTCTTTCATTTTGTCCGTGCTGACAAGAGAAGAGTCAAAAGAGTAGTTAATGGTAAGCACTTCTCTCGGGCTTTGTTCGGGAAAGTTTCCGAAAGGTTCGGATCTTTTCAGAGCATCTAAGGCGGACTCGTCAAAGATTTCGTTACCGGAACTTTCAAGAATCTGTGATGAAATTATCCTTCCGCCTCTATCCAGCTTGAAGAGAACTGTTACGTGCCCTTCCTGAATTATATCTGGCGGGCGCCAATTTTTTTGCAGACTCTCTCTTACAGAGCTCATATACGGGGCAAAATCGGTTTGGGTTGTCCTGTTTACTGCCGGTTTATAATAAGCAGAGTTGTATGAATCAGCGCTGACCGGAAGCGCCAATAACAACGATAAAAATAATACAATCCCCACTCTGCCCATAGTCATATTTTATTTGAAATTTGGATTAAAAACAAGATTGTAAAGCGAACTTGCCGATATTTTTAATTTATTTTAAAATATGTTCAAGAGGGCGTATTTATGAAGAAGTTTTTAATAATTTTATTTATGTTTCTTACTCTTCCGGTGTTTGCGGATACGATGCCGTTTTATATGAGCTCCATTCCAAAAGGGGCAATAGGGCTTTATCAAACGGATGAAGATATTACAATTTATACTCATCCGGAGGCAAACAGCGGAGTTATTAAAAAAATGACTTTTTCATATAATCCGGAAACAATGCCTGATAATGTGTTTGCAGTTCTTATAAATGAAAAGAAACTTGGATTTCTCTATGTTTCGGATATCGGTGATGAAGGCTGGGTTGAGGTTATATATGACAGATCGACAGGGGCAAAGGGCTGGGTTATGACTAAGGACAGAATGCAGTTTTTGCCGTGGCTGAATTTTTATAATCTTTACGGCAGAAAATATGGACTTCGATTTTTAAAAGATGTTCCGGATGAGCTGGAAGTTCTGCATTCCAAAAGTGAGGATATGTCTCAAACAGTTGCAAAACTCAGATATGTAAAGCAGATGAGACTTACTAAGATGAGTGGAAACTGGGCGCTTGTTTCTGTATTTGACATTGATAGAACCCCTAAGATGGGTTATTTGAGATGGCGCAGTAATGAGGGTGTGATTTACGCTTTCCCTAATATAAAATAAAATCTCCAAAAACTCCGTAATTCTTTTATTCCCTCTTGAAAGTTATATGCTTTTTTTGTAAAATATTCTTATACATATGTAAGAAGAGGAATTATATAAATGTTCGAACGTTTTACCGAAAAGGCTATTAAGGTTATTATGCTGGCCCAGGAAGAAGCTCGCCGTCTTGGACACAATTTTGTCGGAACGGAGCAGGTGCTTTTGGGGCTGATTGGCGAAGGAACAGGTATTGCTGCAAAAACACTTAAATCAATGGGGGTAAATCTTAAAGATGCCCGTATTGAAGTTGAAAAGATTATTGGAAGAGGCTCCGGTTTTGTTGCCGTAGAAATCCCGTTTACTCCAAGAGCTAAAAGAGTTTTGGAATTATCCTGGGATGAGGCAAGACAACTGGGTCACAATTATATAGGAACGGAACACCTCTTGCTCGGACTTATTAGAGAGGGTGAAGGCGTTGCTGCAAGAGTACTTGAAAATCTGGGTGTTGATTTAAACAAAGTCAGAAGCAATGTTGTTAAAATGCTTGGGGATTCAAAACCTCAAACCTCATCAAGCGGTGTTGGTTCAGGTTCAAGCTCTTCATCTCAGGCAAGTAAAGTTAAAACCCCTAGCCTTGATGAGTTTGGTACAGATTTGACCCTTGCTGCTTCCGAATTAAGACTTGATCCGGTGGTCGGAAGAGAAAAAGAGATTGAACGTGTTATCCAGATTCTTGCAAGAAGAACCAAAAATAATCCTGTCCTCCTTGGTGAACCGGGGGTTGGTAAAACTGCTGTCGCCGAAGGCTTGGCAATTAGAATTGTTA
>CALVCR010000076.1 GCA_944326125.1 Candidatus Gastranaerophilales bacterium
GTTCTGTTCAGTCTAACGAAGCAGGAACCGGTGCAGCTGCAATCGTTTATGCTACGGCTCAGACTAAAGAACCTGTTTCACAAGGGTTTGTTGCTCTTCTTGAAACATTCTTAACAGGTGTTCTTTGCTTGTTTACTTCTTTTGCAATTGTATTTTCAGGCGCATGCACATCTGCTACTACTGAAATCTCCGGTATTGAACTCGCATCAAATGCATTCCAGTCAGTAATACCTTTCTTCCCTATAATTTTATCAATTATAGCTGTTATGTTTGCTTTATCAACTTTGATATCCTGGGCATACTACGGACAAAAGGCCTGGACATTCCTTTTAGGCGAAGGCAAAAAACGTGTTCTGGCATTTAACATTATTTACTGCTTATTTATTATTATAGGTTCAGCAATGAATGTTAAATCTATTATTGATATTACGGATGCTATGATGATTTCAATGTGTGTTCCGAATATTATTGTACTTTATATTCTTGCACCGGAAATTAAAAGAGATTTGAAAGATTATCTTGAAAGACATAAGATGAATTTCATGAGATTCTAAGGGAGGGATGACACCTCACCCCGCCCTTCTCCTGTTAGGAGAGGGGGTTAATCCTAGACTCACGATTCACGGTTCACGATAAAATGATTTACATAGATGCAGGAACAACATATTCAAAAATAATTTCTTCAGGAAACTGTTTAGCGGAACAGTTTCTTGTTGATTTGAAAGATGAAAATTATTATTATATTGCGCCTTCCGGCATGATAAAAAAATCAGGAATTGTTCCTGACCGCTCCTGCGGACATATGTCTAATGCCAGTGAAAATGAAATTATTGCGCTTGCTAAGGGAGCCCAAAAATTGGAAATAGATTCCAATGCAACGGTTCTGGATTTAGGCAGCCGAGATGCCAAGTGGATTAGATTCAAAGACGGAAAATTTCATGATATGGACTGGAATACGTCCTGCGCAAGCTCAACCGGTGCTACGGTTGAAATGCTTATGAAGTTTTATGATGTAAAAGAAGATGAGCTTGAATATAATCCGGAAAAGTTTTCCGTAACCTGCGGAATCTTTGGTATGGAAAAGATTATGGATTCAATTTCCGCGGGAGTAAAACCGTCAGAAGCTATATCAAAATTTGTTCACGGAATTGCATTTAATGCATGGAATTTTTCTAAAAAACCTGAAAAAATTTACCTCTCAGGCGGATTTTGCGAAAACAAATGTTTTACGGAATCTCTGAATCAATATTGTGAAACAGTTCCGTTAGGACGTTTTGTATTGTGTGAAGGCTTGAGATAATAAATTAAAAAGTTACTTTTAAGACTTCGTAAATATCCATTTTATGAGATTTTCCGCGGATTTGAACGTCGGAAATTTTTATTACGTCGGCAAAACTTTTTACTTCTTCATAAGTTGTAGGACTGATTAGAAGCTTGGTTTTATAAATCTTATTATAACTTTCCAATCTGCTTGCAAGGTTAACTGTGTCGCCGATTACAGTATATTCCATTCTGTTAACGGAACCGATATTTCCGACAAAAACTTCTCCTGTATTAATACCGATTCCGATTTCGATTTTCGGTTTATTTTCTTTTGCCCATTTTTTCTGAAGTTCTTTAACTTTTTCAAGCATTTCGTAAGCGCATTTTACGGCATTTTGGGCGTGATTTTTGTCTTGAATAGGTTCGCCGAAAACTGCCATTATTGCGTCGCCTATAAATTTGTTAATTATGCCGTTATATTTGCTGATAATCGGCTCCATTTCAGTAAAGTATTCGTTGAGGATTTCTGAAACCTGCTGGGCGGACATTTGTTCGCTCATTGAAGTAAACCCTCTTATATCTGAAAACAATACTGTTACTGTTGCTTTTTTACCGCCCAAACCAAGATTATCAATATTCATTATGACACGTTTCATAACGTCCTGAGACATATATTTGCCCATTGCGGATTTAACTTTTTCTTTGCTTCTGTTTTCAAGTACAAATTTATGAGTATAAGCAAGAATTATTGTTAAAACGAACATTACAACCGGAGTAAGAACGCTTACTACGGTCTTGAAATAAAAACATCCTGCTGCAAAAAGAAGATAAACCGAAATCACTCCGAGTACGGAGAGAATTGATTTCAGGAGATTAAATACTCTGATAAAACTGTATACAAAAATCATTCCGATAAGAGTCAGCAGAATATTAACCCAGTCAGGCAGAACGTTCATAAAATCATTATGGAGCACATTATCAATAACACTGGCCTGAATATCAGCTCCCGGATGATTTACGGAAATAGAAGTATTTTTGTTATCATTTAATCCTGTTCCGGCAGGTACATTTGCTCCGATAACTACAATTTTATCTTTAAATACTGCAGGGTCAATTATCGGTTTTTTACCGGCTTTCAAGTTGTCATATGAATCCATTAAGTCAACTGCGGAATATCTTATATGTGAATATCCGGTCGGATAAAGTTTATAGAACCTTATCGGGGTAATTTTTTGATAATAATTTTTGGTGTGTTTTATTTTGTAATTTAGTTCAGGAAAGTTAATTGATTTATTTGTAATTATAATTTCCGGATTATTTTTTACAAGAAGAAAGGTTCTCATTGCAAGAGAAGGATAATATTTCCCTTTGTATTTAAAAATATATTCATGATTTCTGTAAATTTCATCCATTGACCAGCTGGAAAGATTTCCGTTAATAAATCCCGGAAGCATTGAAACGGAGCCTGCGTATTTTACCGCATCAAAATACGGTTTCGGGAATGTCATAACACTGCCGTACAAATCAGGAGACGGAGAAGATTTGTCTGAAACATTAATTGAGAATTTTTCTCCGAAACGGCGGTCATATACTTTCCCTCTTTCTGAGTTTTCCCAATTTTTTATTACAGGCATAAATCCTTCTACAAGATTGTCAAACTTGCTTATGGTATTAAAGAATTTTCTGTCTGATTCAATATTGTCATAATCCAGAGTTGCAAGGATAGAATCGTGAACTACGGCTTTTGCATCGGTATTGTGTAAGTATTCAAAAAGTTTACAATTGGTCTCCCTCTTCCATGGCCAGCGGTATTTTTCAACTGTCCTTGAATCAATCATTACAAGAATAATGTCATCGCTTCCGTAAACCTGTTTATGCTTGTCAAACGGAAGTTTCATCGTTGTTATATGTTTTATCATATAATCATAGGCTTTTGCTTCCGCAGTATTATATGTTACATACGAGACAAAAATAAATACAAGTGCAATAATAATAAATGAAAGTATAAATTTAATTCTATTCAAGGTTTCAGACCTGCAAGCTTAATAATTACATGTTTATGATATAATAATCTCGGGGAAAAGGATACATATATATGGTTGAAAATTATATAAACATAATAGCCGAAGATAAGGTTTATCCGATTATAAGATGTGCTGATGCCGATAAAGCGGTAGAAATAGCAAAAGCACTTATAGACGGAGGAATAAGAGTACTGGAAATTAATGTTGAAAACACTTCTATTTATAAAGCTATTGAAGAGGTTTCACAATACGCTGCGGTTTGTGCAGGAGGCATTATAACTTCTTATCAGGCGGAAGCAGCGCTCAAGGCGGGGGCAAAACTTTTTGCATCTCCGATATTTCAAATGAATCTTGTTAAGATTTCGAAAAATTTACGGGTGCCTTTTATTGCAGGGGCTTCAACCGCTAATGAGGCTTATAATGCTTGGAAATCACGGATTCCGCTTATTAAATTATTTCCTGTGGAAGCAATGGGCGGAGTTCAATATATTGAAAATGTCTTAAGACAAATGCCGTTCTTAAATCTTATGCCGACGGCTAATGTAAAATTAAGTGAAGTTGTTACATATATTAATGCAGGTGCGGCTGCGGTCGGTGTCGGAAGAGATTTCTATCAGGGTTTCACACCGCATGAAATTACTCAGCGCACAAAAGAAATCTTAAGTGAAGTAAGGGATTATACTAAATGGAGCAGCAAAAAATAGATATAGCAATAATCGGCGAATGCCTTATAGAACTTTCTGCAAACGGAACTCTTGCTGACACATCAACTCTTAATAAATATTTCGGCGGAGATACTGTTACTACGGCTGTTGCAATTGCACGTCTCGGCGGAAATGTTACTTATATTACAAAAGTAGGTAATGACGGGTTTAGCGAATTTATTTTGTCTTCGCTTCAAAAAGAACATATTGATACATCTTTGATTAAAACAAATGATGAACAAAACGGTATGTATATTGTCTCTAAGACTCCAGAAAGCAAAGAAGTGCTTTATTACAAAAGAAAAACCGCGGCTTCTAAACTTTCTATAGAAGATTTAAACGAAGATTGTATAAAAAAACTCAAGCTTGTTTATTCGACCGGTGTTATACAATCACTTTCAGCAGGCTCCAGAGAACTGGTCAGAGAAACTTTTAAATGTGCTAAAGAAAATGATGTTCTTACGGCTTATGATCCTAACTATACTTCTTGTTTTATGAATTCTGCGGATACCAGAGAATTTTTTGAAGAGATTATAGATTATACGGATATTATCTTCTTAAGTTTCAAAAATGATGCTTTGCAATTGTATGATATAGAATCTGTTGATAAAGTAATTAAACATCTCTGGGAAAGAGGTGTAAAAATTGTTGTAATTAAATCACACATTGATAAGGGATATTATATCGGATATAACGGTGAAATTAATTTCACCGAGTTTTATAACACCCAGAAAGCTATTGATACAACAGCTTCCGGAGATGTATTTAACGGCGGGTTCCTGTATGCCGTAACTAACGGATATGCGCCTTTCGATGCGGCAAAATTTGCTTCTGTGGTATCGGGGCTTCAAACTCAAAATTACGGAGCAATACAGGCAATACCTTATAAACAGGCTGTGCTGGAGAATGTTTAATGACAAAATATATAGTGTCCGGTTATATCGGATTTGATAATTTCGGTGATGAAGCTATCGCCGGTGTTCTTGTTAAAAACTTAAAAAATCTCGGGGCGGAAAAAATTACTTTAATTTCTTCCAATCCCAAGAAGACCTCTGAATTATATAATGTTGAATCAACCGGCATGTTGAATTTTTTCCGCCCCCTTCTTGAGAGCGATGTTTTAATCTCGGGAGGCGGGAGCTTGTTACAGGATGTGACCAGTTTAAAAAGTCTTTTTTATTATCTTTTAATAATAATGAGTGCGCTTTTAATTGATAAAAAAGTTTTTATTTTTGCTCAGGGATTTACTCCGTTCAGAACAAAAATCGGAGAATTTCTGACAAAATTTGTGCTGAGAAGATGTACGGCGATAACTGTCAGGGATGTTAATTCATGGAAAATGCTTGCCGGCTGGAATATTCCTGCAGAGCTGGTTGCCGATCCTGTTTTCGGAATAGAAATTCCGGATAAAGAAAAACACGGCATCGGGGTGCAGTTAAGAGGTTGCGAGGGTTTAACGGACGAGTTTTTGAACAAACTTGCCGATGAAATAAAAAACCGATTTGGCGATAAAGAAATTACACTGATATCTTTACAGGATAATATTGATCTGCCGGTTTTGGAAAAGTTTGCGTCCAGAGGGTTAAATGTTAAGATTTTAAAGAATTTAACGGTGCAGGAAGCTCTGGAAAAAATTTCCTCTCTGGAATATCTTGTCGGAATGAGATTTCACGCTTGTCTTGCCGGAATTAAATCGGGAGTGAAGATTCTCGGGGTAAATTATGATATTAAGGTTAAAACGCTTGCTCAGGAAACGGGCTTCCCTCTTGCGGAATTAGACGGGCAAAACCTGAGTGAAAGTTTTGATAAAATGTTTGAAATTAAACCTTATGAATATAGGATTCCTGAGTTCAAATTTCCGGCTTTGCTTTAATCCGCTTTGTTGCACGGGGTTTAATAAAAAAATATTTTTATTGTAAAAAAGTGTTACAAAGAGTGGAAATAAAATCTTTTATTAATTAGAATGTTAAATGTACTGGATGAAGAAAGAGGGGAATTTTTTAAATGAATGCTAATCCGGAAAAAATACTTTTACCTAACGATGTTAGAAAATTATTAAATGTTGATAATAAAGAAATTGTGGAATTATGCAAAAAAACTTCAGTAAATCCTAAGAAAAACAGCAAAGGACAGATTTATTTTTCTGTGGATGAAGTAAAAAAACTCAGAAATGCAAAATCTTCTATAGTTGCTGAAATGAATGAAAAAAGATCCGCTCTTTCTGTGGTTACAAAACCTAATTCTCAAGCAGTTGTAAATAACCTTCTTGATACATTAAACAGAATGGAAAATAATATTACAACTTCTATGACAAAGCTTATTGATGAAAAGCTTGAAGGTATGGATGACGTTGTTCTTGAACTTGTAAGATGCAAGACTGAAAACGAAAACTTGAAAAACAAAGTTAATGAATTAAATAAAGAAAACTTTAAGCTTAAAAATATCCTAAACAGCTTTAAACCGCTTATGTGCGGATTCTATATCAAAAAAGAAGAAGAAAATAATATATTACTTTAAAAAATTGTAGTTTATTTAAACTTGGGGTGAAAGCATGGCAAAAGAAGAAACTGCTGCTCCGGTAGCAGATGAGAGAAGCAAGGCATTAAAACTTGCTATAGAAAAAATAGAAAAAGATTTTGGTAAGGGAGCAATAATGAAGCTTGGCGATAAGCCGGCCGTAAGTGTTGAAACAATACCTACAGGCGCTCTTGCTCTTGATGTTGCGCTTGGTGTAGGCGGGATTCCGAGAGGACGTATTATTGAAATATACGGGCCTGAATCTTCAGGTAAAACAACTCTTGCACAGCATATTGTTGCAGAATGCCAGAAAAAAGGCGGAATTGCAGCGTTTGTTGACGCAGAACATGCTCTTGATCCTGAATATGCAAGAAATCTTGGCGTAAATGTTGATGAATTATTGATTTCACAGCCTGATACAGGTGAACAGGCTCTTGATATTACAGAAGAACTTGTACGTTCAGGTGCCGTAGATGTTATTGTAGTTGACTCTGTTGCCGCTCTTGTTCCTAAGGCTGAAATTGAAGGTTCTATGGAAGATCAGCAGATGGGACTTCAAGCAAGATTGATGTCAAAAGCTTTAAGAAAATTAACCGGTATTATAGGTAAAACCAATACAACAGTTATATTTATTAACCAGTTAAGACAAAAAATCGGGGTTATGTACGGAAACCCTGAAACAACTACAGGCGGCAACGCTCTTAAGTACTATGCTTCTGTTCGTTTGGAAATCAAGCGTGTAGAAGGTTTAAAAGGGGACGGAGAAGAAATCGGAAACCATGTAAGGGTTCGTATTTTGAAAAACAAAGTTGCTCCTCCTTTCAGAACTGCAGAATTTGATATTATATTCGGCAAAGGTATTTGCAAAATCGGAAATATCTTAGACGTAGCTGTTGATTTGGATATTGTAAAAAAAGCAGGTTCATGGTTCAGCTTCAATGATGAGAAACTGGGTCAGGGAAGAGATAAAGCTAAAGAATTTTTATCAGAAAACCCTGATATATTAAATCAGGTTGAAACATTAGTCAGAGAAAAACTTGCTGAGAACTAGTTTTGATAATTTTGGGATGAGATAGGGAGATAGCCCAATTTCTTTATACTACTGACTTTCAGCTAAAGCTTGACAAGCATGGGGGAATATGGTATAAAGTTAGTGGGGTAAATGTATATTTTTGAGTCTTGCACATTCTGCAAGACTTTCCTTTTTTTATAAGGTTATGTAAAATAGATTTGTGCCATCATAAAAAGGAATTATTATGAGTATAAATACAGAACATTTATTAAGATGTATTCAAACTTTAGAAAAGTCTTACGAGTTAATTAAAACTGTTGACGAAGGTTCTATAGATTATGAAATGTACAGAAATTCTTTAGTTAAAAGTTTTGAAATAACCCTTGAACAAGCCGGAAAACTTTTAAAAAAACGTATAACTCCTTTTTTTGCTTCCAATAAAGCTGTTGATTCATTAAATTTTAAAGATATATTCAGAAACGCATTAAAATGCTCTTTAATAACGGAAGAAGAAGTTTTAAGATGGATGAAATACAGAGATAACAGAAATAATACCGCACATGATTACGGCAAGGCATTTGCAGAAGAAACACTGACTTTGATTGATGATTTTTTGAAAGATGTAAAGTCTTTAGAAAAGGTTATAAAAAATGTCTGAATTGTTTATAAAGCCTGAGTATATGAAAATATTAAATAATATTTTTACGAATTATTGTCCTGAGGCTGAAATTTGGGCATATGGAAGCAGGCTTAACGGCAGAGCCCATGACGGAAGCGACCTTGATTTGACTATTAAAAGTTTTAATTCTGAAGGTAAGATGCTTTATGAATTAAAAGAACTGTTATCTGAAAGTAATATTCCGTTTCTTGTTGATATTAATATGTTTGATACACTGCCGGAAAGTTTTAAAGAAGAAATATTGAAAAATTATGTCAAAATCTTCCCTCAATAGCAAAATTTATTTTTAGAGACTTTTAGATAGAAAAATATCTAAGGAGATTTTATGAATAGTATTACCCCCGTAAATAATGTTAATTTTGGTGCCAAGATATTACCGATGGGAAAATATGCTGAAGGCTGCTTGAGTAAGGAAAGATGGACCAATGTTGCCAAAATTTTTGAACAAAAAACAGTTAAGTATCCTAATGATATTTTGTATTATTTGGATAACGGTGAAGCTATGTGTTTTGACATATTTAAGGATAATTATGTATTCAAACCGGAAATTGCTCAAAAACTGGCAAGTTTGAAAGATTCACAAATAGCACAAAAATTTGAACAGCTTTTTAATATTGTAAAAGAGGGTGAGAATGTTTTGGATTATGTAAAAAAATTTACTGAAAAAGTAAATAATAAAATGGACACCGGTTTTTGGGAATCCGTAAATAATGCTGTCAAATCAAAGAAAAAACAAGACTTTTTAAATGATGAATTCTTTAGAGAAGCTTTTTTTAAGTAACAACTAGTGAGTAGTGAATAGTGACTGAGTGATTAATAACTCCCTCTCCTTGAGGAGAGGGATGGGGTGAGGTGTTGAGTTTTATCCATCGGGAATTATTCACTCAAACACGCTCTCGGCTTTGCCTCCCGCTATCGTTTCGTGAACAATTCCCGAGAATATCAAGCAATACGTGCTGGTAAACTTTTCCCTCTCCTAACAGGAGAGGGTAGGGTGAGGTGTTGGTAACTAGTAAATAGTGACTAAGTGATTAAGAGAACCCTCTCCCGGGTTTCTAAACTCACAAGTTCGTTAAGAAACCCTACCCTCCCCGAGGGGAGGTAGGGTTTTACTTCGTCATTCCGGCCTCCGAGCAGGAATCTGTTTCACTACTCACTAGTTATTAACACCTATGTCTGCCGATAATTAATCTACGTGCGTAGCACCGTGAGGGTGAGCGGATTCATAAACGTCTTTCATATGTTTCATAGAAATATGAGTATAGATTTGTGTGTTTGAGATTCCTGCGTGTCCGAGGAGTTCTTGAACGACTCTCAAGTCAGCCCCGTTTTCTATAAGCTTTGTTGCGAAACTGTGCCTGAAAACGTGCGGGGTAACTTTTTTAGGCAGCTCGATTCTTTCCACTACTTCATTTATGGCTTTTCGTATTGTTTTATTTTGGAGCCTGAAACCTGTGCTGTTAATAAAGAGAGGAGTATTTTCCGTAATCTCTCCGGTGTTGTAGCCGGGAGCAATGAGTTTTCGGGCTGTGTTTATGTATTGAAGAAGATAGTCTTTGGCTCTTTGGGAGATTAGCACAATTCTTTCTTTTGCGCCTTTACCAAAGACTTTTATTTCATTTTCTTCAAGATTAAGGTCTCCGAAGTTAAGATTTGAAAGCTCGGAGACACGCATTCCTGTTGCCCAGAGGAGCTCAAGAATAACTCTGTTGCGAAAACCTGCCGGAGTATCGATTTTAATATTATTGAGAATTTTTTCTATTTCGTCCGGAGTGAGAAATTTTGGGAGCGACTTAGGTCTTTTTGGTGCTGAGAGTGAGAGGGCAGGGTTTGAATCAATGTATCTTTCTCTGAAAAGGTATTTGTAGAAGGTTCTGATTGAAGCGGTTTTTCTGGCGATGGTTGTTTTTTTGTAATCAAAACGCTGGATAAAGTGGAGGTATTCTCTTAATTTGTTAAAATCCGCGTTGATACAGCTTGTGTTATCGAGCCAGAGTATAAAACTTACTATATCGGAGCAGTAGGCATCAACTGTGTGTTCGGAAAAGTTTTTTTCCACACTCAAATATGCCTTAAAACCCTCTATGTATTCTTTTTCTGTTGTATTCACGATATGCCTTTTAAGAGAGATTTATAATTTTACTTTTGATAGTAATTATTATACAATAATTTGTAACAGGATAGAAGTAAAAGCTGGCTTATGAATATATTTAAGACATTTGAGACATTTTTAAAAGAACCGTTAAGCATCTTAAGGGAAAATATTATTCAGATAGTCAGTATTCAGACAGGGAATATATTTGCAAATAAACCGTCAGTAGATGTAAGCATGTTAAAAGACAGGACTCAGGTAACTGTGGTTAATAACGAAAAGGTTTATAATCTTTTATCTATGGCAAATCATAGAGCAGAGATGAGAAGAAAACAGGCTGTAGAATTCAAAAACGGTACAAATCAAGGTTAGGGAATGAAACAACTCAATGCTGAATTTATAATAAGTGCGGAGAAACTTTCTCAATGTCCGGATTTTCCGTATCCGGAATTCCCGCTGCTGGGGCGGTCTAATGTGGGCAAGTCATCTTTCATTAATGCGTTGTGCAATAACAAAAAACTTGCTAAGACATCTAATACACCGGGAAAAACAAGATTAATAAACTTTTTTAATTTCTCGGATAAATTTATGGTGGCAGATTTACCGGGGTATGGCTATGCTAAAGTTTCAAAAGAGGCTCAGGCAAGGTGGCAGAAGTATTTGGAAGAGTATCTTTTAAACAGAAAACAGATAAAATCGCTGATACAGTTTATAGATGCAAGACATGAGATTCAGAAGAATGATTTTCAAATGCGGGAGTGGGTTGAGGCGTATAATTTACCTATATTTACGGTAGTAACAAAAATCGATTATGTTCCGCGCGGAAAGGTGCAGAAGGTTGTTGCAGACATAAAAAAACAATTTTCCGGAGATGTGTTGCCATTTAGTTCGGAGAACAGGTATTACTGCGAAAGTACTATTGAATATTTACTGAATTTATGCCAATAATTATCAAAGAGGAGGCAGAGTGTTAAAACCGGCTGAAAAAGAAGATTTAAACCAGATATCTTTGACGGGTATGAGAGCCCTTGTTATAGTATGCCTTCTGGTTGAGGCACCTCGTTCTTTGCAGGAAATCAGGGAAGAGTTTTTAAGATTAAATATTCTGGACGAAGACAGTTCCAATGATATTTTAAGAATAGATTTAAATACTTTGAGATATATGGGATGGAAAATTTCCCGTGCTACTGCAAAAACTAATTACA
>CALVCR010000077.1 GCA_944326125.1 Candidatus Gastranaerophilales bacterium
GGTGCCTTTCGTTGTAGACTATACAGTCCTTGTATTCAGTTGTCTGCTTGTATTTAGTCCGCGACTTCTAAACACAAGAACCATTTTCTTTATTATACCACTATCTCCGTGCGGTGTCAAGGGTTTGTTTATATATTATTTACTCAATCTCAATCCCCAACAGCTCGATTGCCTTGTATATCGTTTCGTTGGTTTTTTCACAAGTTACAAATATGCTAATAAGCTCAGAAACAATTATTGCTGTAATATTTATATTTGATAGTAGTTCTTCTACTAATCTAAAATGTTTTACATAAATATTATGTGAGAAATCTTTTGCTTCATATTCTTTATAAAGTTCTATCGCCTCGTCAAGCGTCTTTTTACTGATTGTCATTATTCGTCCTCCTTAAATCTTTTATTATCTGCTCTTTCAATTCTCCGCTGTATTCCTCGATTGTAGTTTTGTCAACGGAAAAAATTCCAAATCCACAATATTTTGAGTGAGGATATTTATCGCTCGGCTGGAAAATTGAATTGCCATTTATTAACTTGCCGATTACGTATTCGTTTTCGTCAGCCACTTTTGCTTTATAGAGTTTCATACATTACCCCCTTGCTCTTTGAGTTTAGCTTCGGCTTTGGTGCGGTCGGTAAACCACCATTCTCCGCATTCTTTATTTGAAACAACCATAAAATCGTCTGTGCCTTTATGACCACATTGTAAAAAATACCCGTCTTTTACAAGCATAATTTTTTCAACTTCCCATTCCATAGGCTCGAGACCAAATATATGATATATCTTATCCCCAACTTTGCACGGCAACTCAATAGCATTTTCAAGCCTTGCTCGGAGCCTTTCGTTCTCGGCTTCAAGCTCTTTAATTCTCTGCGCCGCATAAAGGCTTACGTTGTCGCCGTTCAATTTCAAGAGTCCGCATATTTGTTTGTTCATTTCTTCGTAGGTTTTTATTTCTTTCATTGTTCTTCCTCCACTTTTGCCCCACAATTCGGACAGTATTTAATCTCATATTCGTAATGATAATGTTCTCCGTCATCTTCGTCAATTTTAAGCCTGCAAAATTCTTCGGTCATAAATCCACACTTGCTACAAATAAATTCGTCAACGGGATTATTTTCGGATAAGTTTCGACAGGTCTTTTCCGCCCTCAATCTCTCGCTCTCGGCGGTCAGGCGGGAGATTTCCTTGTCTTTGTAAGTTTTCTCCGTGTAAATTACATTAGAATTTAACGGTATACTTGTAGCTGTTGTAACGCTTTCGTGTTCTGTTTTGTACGGGCAATTAAACGGCGAGATGCATCCACCTGTGGTAAAGTATTCGCATTCGGGTAAAAGAGATGTTCCACATTTACTCATATTCCACTGACCTACCTTTTAATAATTTCAATATCATAACCGACATATCTTGACAACAATATAAATACTGTACCTTTGGGCACATCAGCTTTGTTTACTTTACGAATAGCTGCTTTTAAAGAGTAACAATCTTCCCAATTTTGGCACCCTCTCTTTTTAAGCTCTGGGCGAACATAATCGTCTGCCCAATTATTAATACAAGGATAGAACCAATAATTCGTACTACTATTATCCAACAATTCTAGCCCTATAAATCTGCTATTTTTTATTCTTTCGCCTTTCTGTTTCTGATATTTCATATTTTATCTCCTTTTTTATTTCGTAATTTTTTAACTGCTGTGTTTTTATTTATGAACACCGTTTTGTTAAAATTATTTAACATAGTACTAAACCCTATATACTCACAAGATAAGTCGCCTTCCTCGGCTTCTTTCTGGGCTAATGCAAATCGGGCTTCCATTTTTCATTAAGTAGCCCCTTGTCTATTTTTATATCATTCATTTTAATTCTCCGTTTTGTCCTCCTTTTTTGGTTCTAAAACAAATGAATAAAATTATACTTTTATTTATTATTATTTAGACCATTTTTCTTTGATCTCATCAAGTTTCTTTTCGATTTGAGTCAAATCAGGAGAAACCCAATCAGGCTCATGCCATTTGCCATATTCATCAACAGGCGTGATATAATTTTTGTCATAACGGCTAAAATTATAACCGACTATATTTACTTCCTCAATTTTAAACCTGCGGAAGCCGTAATCTACGATGGCAAAATTTTTTCCTAGTGGTACAGGTAATTTGACCGAATTTTTTAACTCTTTTCGAAGGTACTCGTTTTCACGTTCCAATCGAGAAATTTCTATTTCCATTTTATGTTTTTCTAACCAAGGCAAAAATTGAGATTCAATTACGCAGCGAATGTAATCGGTATCGGCAATACAACTGATATTATCTTCTATTTGCGTAAAACAATAGTCTTCACCATTGGTTCTGAAATAAAAAATCTTAGACTCCCAATTTACTTCTGTACATATTACCCCTTTATATTCAAGGTCGTACTTACATAGTTCTACACCCATATGTTACTCCTCCCTTTTTAATGATGTTCAATAATTTCACCTCACTTTAGTCTTCTGTTGACATTCTAGCATAAAAAAAGGGTCTTGTCAACCCTTTTCTGCATATTTTTATAACAATTATAAACAAAGTCCCAACAATACGTCAAGCTTTTGAAATTTTTTAGCTTTTTCTACAAGCTGTTTATTAAAATCAGATATCATATTTTGCATTAATATTTACCTCCTTGTTGTGCAAGGATATCTTGCTGAGTTACTTTATACACCAATTCGCTATGACTTTCCAATATACCATCAGCGCATTGATAAAAAGCCTCTTGCCAAATTTCCCCTGTACCATTGGCGCACCACCAATCACTTCGGGCTTCTAAACCCTTTTTCGCTGCTTCAAGAGAAATGTAAATCCCTGTGATTTTTTGGTGATACTCATCAACTGTATTACGAATTGTAAAATATTCAAAAACTTTTTGTTTTTCTTCACCTTTAACACTCATAACTATATCTCCTCCTTTTTATAAGTTCCCGATGCTATACGATCATATTCAGCAAATTGCATCAGTTTGTCAAAAAGCTCGTCCCCGAATAACGAACGATATTTTTTTTGAGCTTTAG
>CALVCR010000078.1 GCA_944326125.1 Candidatus Gastranaerophilales bacterium
CCATTGTCATTAAAGCATATTTTTTATAAAATCTTTTCAAAATACACAAAAAATTAATATTTGAATCCTCTTTTGAACTTCTAAAACTACACAGCACCACATTTACACTACAACCTTCTTGCAAAAAACCTGATAAATTCTAGCAAAAGGAGGTAAAAGTTGAGAGATAAAACAAGTTCGAAGATAATAAAAATAATAACTTCTGACTAATTCTAGTAAAAGCTGAAAACCCCTGTAAATAGGGCTATGAGCTACTTCTAAGCGGTAGGTCATGCGTTCGAATCGCATCCAGGGTAAATAAAAAAGATGAGATAATCTCATCTTTTTTTATTTGCCTTGGGACAAGATGAGAACGTCCTCCGCGTTCGAGCGGATTTCCGTACGGACGACACGAGTGAAACGAGTTAGTCCGGATAGCGAGAATATTGAGCGAAGTTGAACCGCAGGTTCAATAGCGAAACTATTCGAGTGTGGAGGAAATCCAAGACAATCGAATCCAGGGTATTTTTTATTGGAAACTTTGACCCCTTATTATTTATCCCGGCTTAATTTCCGGCTTTAAAGTTATATATCGGCTTTATAATTTTAACTATATCCACCGTAGGAGATATATTATTCACAATATCCGCCATTGATTTGTATACCATCGGACATTCGTCAAGCGTTTCTTCATTTATTGATGTTGTAAAAATTCCTTCCATGGATTCTTTAAACTCACCAACAGTAAAATGATTTTTAGCCTGTGAGCGGCTAAATAAGCGACCCGCACCGTGAGGAGCGGAACAGTTCCAATCTTCGTTGCCTTTGCCTTTACAAATCAAGCTTCCATCTCTCATATTTATTGGTATGAGAAGTTTTTCATCTTTTTTAGCTGAAACAGCACCCTTTCTCAAAATCATGGTATCAGTGTCAATATAATTATGCACCGTCGTAAACTCTTCTTCTACCGTCAAACCCAATCCCTGAATCAGAGTATCTGCAATAGCTTTTCGATTTAAAACTGCATACTTCTGAACAATTTTCATATCATGGATATAATTGTCGAATAAATAATCACTTGTATATGCCAGTTTTTGAGGAATATCCGTCAAAATCTGCTCCCGCATTCTGGAAATGATATCAGGAATTTCATTCTGTCTGCCCAGAGCTTTTAGCTCTGCCATAGTATCATCCAGATACTTTTTCGAACAATGGTTAAGCTGATTATAAGCTTCTTGTTGATAATATTCCGCAACCTCTTTACCTAAATGTCTGCTTCCTGAATGAATAACAACATATAAGCAGCCCTCATCATCTTTATCAATTTCAATAAAGTGGTTTCCACCGCCCAGAGTTCCGATGCTGTTTACCGCACGGGTTCTGTTTATATAACGCAAGCACCTTAACTCATCAAACTCAACTTCCAGGCTGTATCTATGCGGCTGTTTTCTCATATTCCTGCCTGCAGGTATGTTTTCATATATTAGCCTGTCAAATTTTTCTAAATCAACAGATTTTTCCTTAAGTAAAATCGTTTCCATACCACAGCCGATATCGACCCCGACAAGGTTAGGCACAACTTTATCTTTTACCGTCATAGTTGTCCCTATAGTACAGCCGGCACCGGCATGAACATCGGGCATAATGCGGATTTTTGAATCTTTAACAAATTCCTGATCACATAATTCTTTAATCTGAGTTTTAGATAATTCATCAATTTTATCCGTAAAAACCTTTGCGGTATTATATTTACCTATAATTTCATTCATACAATTACCTCTCAGATTTATAATTTTATATTCTAAGAGTAAAACATTACCCGCAAAAAATCAATTAAGTAACAAGCCCCAATTCAATCGTTTTTATCTTCAAATTGCCGCCGAATCCATTCCATAATTAATCCCACAAGATAATCCTGCTGTTTTGGCGTAAGTTCTGCTCCCTTTTTAAATCCGTGCCATTTTTCGATACACCCCCTGCAGCAGCAAGCAGTTGCATGCTGTGCAATAAAAACCGGATGATTCCGCATAGGAGTTTGCTTCCCGTCATTAGGAATAAATGCCGGTGCTACCCTTTTAGAGATAAACTCTCTTGCATGCTCCTCTATTTTATCAAACCCCTTTGATAAAATATAATCTTTATCCTTATTTGAGAGTTTAAATTTACTTCTAAACTTTGATTTTGCAAGGCGTTTAAATATATCATTTTCCATATTTATATTTTAATACGAAACCAGGATTTCAAACAAAATCCTGACAATTCTCCCTATAAAATTATTCATGCTAAAATGTTTACGAGGGATATTATGGAACAGAAATCACTTTTTGAAAACGAAATCAACCAGCCTCTTGCATCCAGACTCAGGCCGCAGAATCTGGACGAATTTGTCGGACAAACCCATCTTATCGGAGAAGGGAAAATATTAAGAAGACTGATTGAAGGTGATAATATTTCTTCCCTTATCTTCTGGGGGCCGCCGGGCATAGGGAAAACCACTCTTGCAAGCATTATCGCAAGCAAAACCCACTCAACATTTATCAACTTTTCTGCCGTAACAAGCGGTATAAAAGAGATAAAAGAAGTTATGACGCAGGCCGAGCAGGCTCGAAAAATGGGTGAAAAAACAATTGTTTTTGTAGACGAAATCCACCGTTTTAATAAAGCACAGCAAGATGCATTTCTGCCTTTTGTAGAAAAAGGAAGTATTATCCTAATCGGAGCAACAACAGAGAATCCGTCTTTTGAAGTTAACGGAGCTTTGCTTTCCAGATGCAAAGTATTTGTGCTTCAAGGACTTAAAACAGAGGATTTGGTTACACTTCTTAAACGTGCCATTACGGATAAAAGAGGGTTCGGAGAGCAGAAAGTAAATATAAGCGATGAACATTTGGAAATTATTGCCAAATTCGCTAACGGGGATGCCAGAAATGCCCTCTCAACTTTAGAAATGGTTGTTCTAAACGGAAATGTCAGCGATAACGGGGAAATTACTGTTACGGATGAAACTCTGGAACAATGTATTTCTAAAAAATCACTGCTTTACGATAAAAACGGAGAAGAACATTACAATATAATTTCAGCACTGCATAAATCAATGAGAAACTCTGATCCTGATGCAGCTGTATATTGGCTTGCAAGAATGCTGGAAGCCGGAGAAGACCCGTTGTATGTAGCAAGAAGGGTTACACGATTTGCAAGTGAAGATATAGGACTTGCAGATCCGCGCGCACTTGAAATGGCTGTTGCAGCCTATCATGCCTGTCATTTCATCGGAATGCCGGAATGCTCCGTACATTTAACCCAGGCTGTTGTATATATGTCGCTTGCTCCAAAATCCAACGCTTTATATATGGCTTACGAAACAGCTAAAAGAGATGCTATAAAAGAATTAGCAGAACCTGTTCCACTCGTTATCAGAAATGCTCCGACAAAGCTTATGAAAGAATTAAATTACGGAAAAGGATATCAGTACGCACATGATACGGAAGCAAAACTTACTAATATGCAATGTCTTCCCGATTCTTTAGCGGGGAAAGAATACTATCATCCGACGGAACAAGGTTTGGAAGCAAAATATAAAGCCAAACTTGAACAGATTAAAGAGTGGAAAAGAACACACTAAACATTCTTTTAAATTTTAATCCTGACACAGCTAATTATATTTTATTTTTTATGATATTATGTATTTGTACCTCTACAGTATGTATTTAAAATAACTATCGTAAAGGATAACAGTTTATAAATTTTATGGATATTAAAAATCTAAAACATGAAATAAATAAATATAAAATTACAGATTATTATGAAAAACCCGTTATCTCAATAATTATACCGGCTTATAACGTCAAAGATTATGTTGGAAAATGCTTGTTATCAATAATAAAACAAACTTTCAAAGAAATTGAAATACTTATTATTGATGATGGTTCAAATGACGGAACAAAAGAAATTATAGAACTATTTAGACAAGATAAAAGAGTAAAAATTTTTACCCAGAAAAATATGGGGGTTTCACAAGCCAGAAATCTCGGACTTAAAAATGCTCTCGGAAAATATATCGGTTTTGTAGATTCAGATGATTGGATTGATGAAAATTATTATGAAAAATTGTATCAAACTGTATCAAAATATAATGCCGATATCGGAATAACAAGTATTATAAAACATAAAAAAAGTTACATAAAATATAATTTACATTATAAAAAAGAAAAACTCGCAGTCTCGCTTAAAGATAAAATTAAACTCTGCGAAGACAAGTCTCATCGAATATTCAGTGTTTGGAACCGGCTCTATAAAAAAGAACTGATTGATCGTTATAATTTAACATTTCCTCCCGGAAGAATAATGGAAGATGTGCCTTTCAGCATACGGGCTATTTATTATGCAAACTCTATCGTTTCCGTTCCCCATATAAAATATCATTATATTGAAAGAAGCAGCTCAATAATCAATTCCAGCGATAAATGCGGGAAAAGAAAAAAAGATCATATTCTGGCTTATAATGAACTTATTGACTTTGCAGCAGAACATGGAATAAAACTCCCCGAAAGATTAAATTATATAAACAATTATTGGATTTTCCCTTTATTTAAAGTTTATGTCGGAAAGTATATGAAAAAAGTACTTTTATTCGGCATAATACCTATATTAAAATATTCTATCAAAAAGGAGTCTGAATAATGCTGAAATTATTAAAAAACATCTTTAGTATAGAGGAAAATGTTACACACAAAATTTATAAAATTTTAGGTATTAAAATACGTGTTTTTAAATATAACAAAAAACTTGCACAAACGGTTGAGTTAATGGCAAGAGAAGTATATTCTGCACTAGAAGTTTCCAAATTGCATACAGAAGTATTTACACAATTTAAAAATTGTAACAGGGGAAAATACATTACAATCATAGGCTGCGGACCAACAATCGCCTATTATAACAATGAAGCTGATTATATAAATATCGCATTGAATAAAGCCTTAACTATAGAAAATATTAACTTTGCTTATTCTTTCGCTTTCGATAACGGTATTTTAACAACCTGCCCTGAATATATGGAACTTTTAAAAAAAAGGTCAGGTATAAAATTTATAGGAAAGTTCTTGCATAGTGAATTTGATTTTAACTTTCCGGAAATAGATTTTCCTGAACAATATCATATTTACAGATACTTTGGAGGCAAAAGACATGGACTTCCTTCCTGTAAAAAATTTGAATACGAATTACACACAGATATAACAACCTACCCACTGGCAGATTTTTATTCAATCTCATTTGCTGCACTGCATTTTGCCTTGTTTACAAATCCAAAAAAAATATTTCTGGTCGGTTTGGATACCTCAAACAACGGACAATTTTTTGACAAAGAATCCGGTTATCATGTAAAAGCAATGATTGAAGGATACAAAAGATTTAAGAATTTTATAAAAACCTATTATCCAAATACTGAAATAATCTCAGTAAATCCCGTTGGCTTAAAAGGGCTTTTTAAAGATGTTTATACCGAAAATTATTTAAAAGCAAATCCTAATATAGCTGAAGAAATTACTCAAGATGGCATTATACCGGAGTCTATGCTGATAAAATGACTTTTAGAATCTGAATTTGGTTCTGATTAATTTGAGAATTTCTCCCATACAAACAGTAACTATTATTCCGATAACAAAATAAAAATAAGTTGTTTTCATTGGACAATAGAACCGGTAAATATCATGGGCGTTTCGAATATCAAAAGGAATACCTTTTAGTGCCAGAATCATATAAGTAATAAAGTTAAATACTAAAAGGTGATTAGCCATAATATGATAAGTATTCCGGCCTATTTTGCCCAAAAATTTCCAATCTTTAATATAGTCATAAAAAATATTTACTAGAAATAAGCTCATCCATATTCCAGTTAAACTGGTTAATATCGGAACAATCCAGTTATCAAAATCACCCCAGACAAGAATATAACTCAAACCGATTCCGTCCATCGGAGTGTAGTCCGCGTTTGTAAGCCACAAAAATGCCTGCAGAATCAAAACAAATGCTAAGATTTTATAATTAAATATGTCAATTTTCCCTTCAATTTTTTGAACATAAAGAAATCCCATATGCACAAAAAATAAAGAAAACATTGTTCTTAAAAGGTAAAGAATATACAGATTCCCAGCCAAAGGTTCCATCTGTATTGCAGCAAAAGCAAGCAAAAGGTATATTCCGCCTCTCAGCCGGATATTTAATTTTATATAATTTAAAATTTTATAAACAATAAGCGTAGTAAAAAGCTGCGGCACAAACCATAGAGGAGAAATCAAATCCAGCTGGTGCCCCGTCAAAAACGGGATTAAAAGTTCGTTTCTGAGATTAACCGGCATTCCCCAAAACTTCCCTGTAACAGGAGTTATGGCATAAGTTATTCCAAGATATGCCAAGCAGTAAAGAATATACGGAATCATAAGCGATTTAAAGCGGCGTTTAAAATATTCAATAAAACCGTATTTTTCATTGAATAGCATTCCTGCAATAAAGAAAAATAATATCACCTGAAAAGAATAAGGAGGAAACA
>CALVCR010000079.1 GCA_944326125.1 Candidatus Gastranaerophilales bacterium
CCAGTATTTGTGAGGGTTTCACGCCAAGATTTATTAGTTCAAAATATTTTTCAACTAATAATTTCTCTCTAAATTCGACTTTAATTAAATTTAATAACATACTCCTTATAGACTATTTTATCATAAAGATGGGTTCAAATACTTGCAAAAATTTGAATTTTTTTATACAATTAACTGGTAATCAATTACAGGATACACACATAACACAAGGAGATTTAAAATGGCAAAAACTAAAGAAGCTAAAATGGGTATTCAAGAACAAATTATCGAATCAGCAGGTCAAATTTACAACTACCTTTCTAACAAAGGTGAAGTTTCTATCAACAAAATGAAAAAAGACCTCAGCTTAAATGAAAATTTTGCTGAAATGGGCTTAGGCTGGTTGTCTAGAGAAGACAAATTAGAATACACTCAAAAAGCTAAATCAGTAACTGTTAAATTAAGATAGTTGATTTAAAAAGTTTATTTTAACGGGGCGGTGAAAAAGATATTTTTCACCGCCCCGTTAAGTTTTTGAAAATGCTTTTTTATCTCTCCTTATTTTGAAAACTTAATCACAGAAAATTTTTTGTTGTGAAAGCAGGTTTTAAATATGAATAAAACAATGCTTTATAAAAAGCAGGTCTTAAAAAGAAGAGCGGGCAGTATTTAATGTATGCAATAATTGAGTCTCTCTGATTATCAACTGTCCAGTATTTATACTCTTCCTCGCTTAATTTCCATGGCGTGCACTGCAAATACTTAAAGTAATAATCTCTGTGATAGCTGAAAGAGGCATAATGCCACGGTTTTCTTTTAGCTACAAAACGTATAATTTTTGGATTCTTTGTAAAACTTGACCTGTTTGTAAAATTACTGGATTGAACGTTCCACTCCTTCTGCAGAAGCTTAACACGTCCTTTTAAAACTTCATTAATTATCCCTTGAGCTCCGCTCGTAATAAAGTCAAGATTATTAATTGTAAATTCCCAAAAATCTCTCTCAATTCCTTCGTTTCTGATTTTGTCCAAATCAATAAGCAACACCCCGGAATTTACATAATGCGGATTTTCTTTAACTTTTTTCCCCTTGATATCACTGACACCTGCAATGATATAATCTTCCATATCAGTGTTGAATAAAGAAGCCAAACTGTCATTTACAATCACATCGCAGTCAAGATAAATTATCTTGTTAACTTCCGGAAGCAAGCTTCCCAGCTTTAGGCGGTAATCTGTTGCTATTGAAATATATGAGTGCGTTTTAACATTCATATAATCCTTAAATATCTCGTTGTTAATTGGAACAAAATTTATTTCACAGTTTTTCAAAGCCTTTAAAGATTCTATATTAACTTTATTTGTATCCGAGATTCCTCCATCAAGAATAAAGAAAGCGAGAACATCTTCCGCCCCCGAATTTTTCAAAATAGATGCAACAACTACACCTGCGTGTTTTGCATAATTATCATCACAAGATATACAGACATTAATTTTGTTCTGTTCCATAATTTCAGTCTTTGTAATACTTTCCGCCTTTCTTACAACACAATTATCATTGTGTTGCGGGAATAAATGAAATTGGCTTGGCAACTGCATTACAAGCTTAATGAAAAAAGGGGAAAGAATTTGTTTCGAAACGATAGCGGAAGCCCGTGCTGGAGCGTGTTTGAGAAACAAATTGCTTCCCCCGGCCTAAACAAAATCCATACCCTGTACAAACCAGATATAGTGTGATATTATGTCAAAAAGGCAACACAATGATAATTGTGTTGCACAAATAGATTTTCTCTTGATATACTGCGGATTTGAGTGTAAAATCTTTTTATGAAGAGAATGAATGTTATAATCTGCGGTCTTGGTGCGGTAGGATTAACTTACGCAAACAAATTTAAAGAAGTTTCTAATCTTAAGATTCTGGTAGATAAAAAAAGATTAGAAAAATTTAAAACCCAAAAACCCGTTCTAAACGACAAAGAAATGGAGTTTGATTATCTCCTGCCGGATGGGAATTTTGATGCGGATTTAATTATTATTTCAACAAAAGCTGACGGATTAGATTCCGCTATTGAAAATATCAAAAATTTCATTGGAGAAAAAACAATTATTCTATCTCTCCTGAATGGGATCTCAAGCGAAGAAAAAATCTCAAAAGTTTACGGTTGGGATAAAGTTCTTCATTCATATTTTATCGGTCATAGCGCCGTAAGGGAAGGGAACTCCGTAACACAAGACGGGGTGGGAAAAATTGTTTTTGGCTCTCCGTTTGAAGAAAACCGGGAAAAAGTTACGCTGCTAAAAGAATTTTTGACCGAAGCAAAAATAGATTTTTCAATACCTGATGATATTATTTATTCTCTCTGGCAAAAATTTACTCTAAATATTTTTTCTAATCAGCCTTCAGCTATTATGAATTTGACCTTTGGAGAGATGAAACACTCTTCCGAATTTATTGAATTTGCCAAAAAAATTATCTCAGAGGTTAAAAATATCGCCTCTGCCTGTAAAGTAAATAACCTTGAAAATCTTGAAAAGGATTCTCTTTATGCCCTGTCTAAAATGATAGATGAAGGTAAAACTTCGATGCATCAGGATATTCTTGCCGGCAGGAAAACAGAGGTTGATATTTTTGCGGGAGAAATAATCAAACTTGGAGCAAAATATAATATACCAACACCTTACAATCAGGTTATGTACGATATGATCAAAGTTCTGGAGGATAGAAAATGAATATAGCATTTATTCCCGCAAGAGGCGGAAGCAAATCTATTCCTCTTAAAAATATTAAAGAACTTAACGGAAAACCTCTTATTTTCTGGACAGCAAAAGCCGCAGAAGAAGCAAAGGCGATTGATAAAATAATTATTGCAACAGAAGATGAGAGAATAAAATCAACCGTTCTGGGTTTCGGGTTTAATAAATTATCCGTTTATGACAGAGACCCCAAAAATGCACAGGATAAATCTTCAACAGAAAGCGTAATGCTTGAATATATTGAAAAAGCTGAATTAAAAGAAGACGATAATTTTATTTTAATTCAGGCAACTTCACCTCTTCTGAAAGCAAAATATATCGACGAAATGTTTGAACAATATATTAATTCAAACTCAGACTCAATTTTTTCAGGAGTAAGAGAAAAACAATTCCACTGGATAGAAACGC
>CALVCR010000080.1 GCA_944326125.1 Candidatus Gastranaerophilales bacterium
AGGATAAACAGTACGATATGACGTTATCAAAACTTGAATCAGAACGAACAGCCTTAACGACAGAATACGATTCAGTTAAGAAAGTCATAGGAGACAACATTGAAAGAACCTTCGGTATCTTCTCATAGGGGTAAATGATAAATGATAATTAGCACCACTCGAATTGTGAATAGTGAGTCGAAGTAAACAATAAACAAATAACATATAACCCTAATTTTTAATCCCTTTTCCCTTTTTCCGCTTGAGTATTCCCTTTACTCAAGCTTTTTATTATTCGTTCGCTTTCTCAATACTGCAAACTAGAACACGATAAAATAATTAAAAAAATATAAATTTTCTACCCCTAAGAAATTTGATGACTTATAATTATCATATATAATATTTTATTAGGGGAGATACTTATGGAAAATCCGTTCAAAAAAGCAGTTGAAAATAATGATGAAGAATTAAAAGAAAATACACCTGAAGAGAAAAACGCAGAAGAACAACCTGTAGAAGAGAAAGATGGTGTTTCTTCAGAAGAAATTGCCGAAGAGGAAAAAACTAATCCTTGGCAAGAAAAGTACGAACAGCTTAATAACCAGTATATAAGACTTGCTGCTGATTTTGATAATTTTCGAAAAAGACAAGAGCAAGAAAGAGAAGCTCTATTGAAATATGGTGCTGAAAATACTGTTAAGAAGCTTATAGAAGTCCTTGATAATTTTGATAGAGGTCTGAAAGCTATTGAAACTGTAGAAGATTGTGATAAAGTTAAAGAATGCTATAACTTAGCTTATAAAAATTTTAATGATGTATTATCAAAAATCGGGTTGGAAGTTATTAAGGCAGAAGGTGAAGAATTTGACCCAAATTTACATGAAGCCGTAATGCAGACACCGACTAATGAAAAGCCGGAGCATACCATAATAGCGGAACTCCAAAAGGGGTATAAACTCGGAGATAAAGTCTTGAGACCGGCTCTTGTAAATGTTGCAACTCCTGAAGGATAGATTAAGAAAAAGATAACAATGAGCGATTATTATGAAATATTAGGCGTTGACAGAAACGCCACAAAAGATGAAATAAAAAGTGCTTTTAGAAAAATGGCCAGAAAGTGGCATCCGGATATAAATAAAGCTCCGGATGCAGAAGCTAAGTTTAAAGAACTTGGAAAAGCGTATGAAACACTTATGGACGATGAGAAACGGGCCACATATGACCGTTTCGGTGAAGATGGCTTGAAAAATGCCGGCTTTAATACTCAAGGACCTTTTGCAGGAGGATTTGGAGATCTTGAAGAAGTCTTTAATTCTTTCTTCGGCGGAGGTTTTGGGTTCGGCGGTTCAAGAAGACAAGATCCTAATGCCCCTCAAAGAGGCGATGACTTGAGACTTGATCTGGAACTTGATTTTGAAGAAGCAGTTTTTGGTATAACTAAAGAAATAAAAATAGACCATTTGGAAACTTGTTCTACATGTAACGGTACAGGTGCAAAAAATGGAGCTAAACCTGAAACCTGTAAGAATTGCGGAGGTTCCGGACGTATTCAGCAGACGACAAGAACTGTGCTGGGACACTTTACGCAAATTGTCACTTGTCCTGTCTGCCACGGAAAAGGCAGCGTGATTAATGATCCATGTCCGGATTGTAAAGGTCAGGGCAGAAAAGATGTTGAAAAGAAACTGGAAGTAAAAATTCCTGCCGGAGTTGATACAGGATCAAAAATGAGACTTTCGCATGAAGGTGATGCAGGTATTAACGGCGGTGTATCAGGAGATTTATATATAGTTATTCATGTTAAGCCTTCTAAGTACTACCAAAGAGATGGTATTAATGTCTTTACAAAATTAGATATTTCACCTGCTCAGGCTGCCTTGGGCGACACGGTTACAATTAAAACTCTTGACGGCGAAAAGCAGGTTTCTATACCTGCCGGTATTCAGCATGGTGAAGTTGTAAAAATTAAAGGTGCCGGAGTTCCAAATATATCAAAGCCTTCTATGAGGGGCGACCATGTTGTTGTTATAAGTATTAAAATCCCGACTAAAATTTCTAATGAAGAAAAGCTTCTTTATCAAAAGCTTTATGAGATTCAGTCCGGAAGAAAAGATTCTGTTAAAGAACGTTTAAAAGGTGTTTTTAAATAAAGATTCTTGTGGTAAAATTATTTTAATTAATAAGATGTTGGGAGA
The DNA here is from genome assembly GCA_944326125.1 of Candidatus Gastranaerophilales bacterium. Taxonomy (GTDB): domain Bacteria; phylum Cyanobacteriota; class Vampirovibrionia; order Gastranaerophilales; family Gastranaerophilaceae; genus CAG-196. The sequence goes on from CALVCR010000080.1 coordinate 2,175, forward strand.
TATATTTTGCGGAAATTACTTATAATATTGGGGATTCTTTTTATTTCCTGTACAAGTGCCTTTGCTGCAAAGCTCCCTGATGATGTGAAAAATTATATCAATACTGCTGTCCCAGGATCAGATGTAAGGTTCGATGGCGTTATTATATTCCCTTCAAACACAATATATCTACCACTTTATCCGTCATTATTTTCTGATATATCAAAGTTAGAGATTAAAGAAACAATTCCTGCAAATAAAACATTAAAACAGGAACCTGATATAGTTATTTTTAATAATGATTTTGTACTCCTTAAGGTGCTTACTGACGGAGAGGGAAATCGAACTGTTCTACATATGATGACGCCTCCGCTGCAGGTTAGAACAGGTCTCTTGCCGCAGGATATGCTTGTTCCGAGCGGACTTATTATTCCTGAAAATCTCAAGGGGATTATAGGAAACCTTAAAATAGATACGAAAAGTGAGGATATAATAAAAGTTGATACAAGAGAAACTTTTGAAGAATTCCTTTCCGAGACCGAGCCTGAAATAACTCAGTCTTTGATATCGCAGCTTAAGAATAAAATTCTTTACGTTACAACAAACTATTCTAAGAATATTCAGGTTGTAGAACCGGCTCAAACATCTCCTAAGTATGCCTTGGCTCAAAAATCTATACCAATTGATGTAAAAGCTGTTTCCGGCGGGAAATTCCTTCTTGTAACATCTTTTGAAAGACCTTTTGTTGATGTGGTTTCTATTGCTGATTCAAGGTTTATCAAGCAGATTGACTTGACTTCATATCCTGAAGAAATTTTAGTAGATGAAGCTTCTAACAGAGCATATATAACTTCTCCGAGTGCTTCAACAATTTTTGTTATTGATTTAAAGAGCATGTCTCTTGTCCAAAAAATTAAAGTTAACGGTTATTGCGAAAAACTTCTTTTAAGTGACAATAAGCTCTTTTATGTTGATAAGCTTAACCATGAGATATGGGCGATTGAGCTTGCTAACGATTATGAGCTAAAAGATATTGGAAAATTCCCTAATGTTTCTGCTTTGGCATTTTCAAATAATAAACTTTATATTTCCAGCAGAACAAAGAGCCGTATCGCAGTTATTGATTATTCAACATTAGGACTCGCAAACGAATTTACAACTGTAAATAAGCCTGTTGCTATGCTGGTTTTTGATAATAATATTTATGTGCTGGGAGCTCAGAATAATGAACTTCAGAGAATCAATACAAATAATGATTCTGAGATAAGCACAATTCCATTAGGAACGGAAGGTTTTTCAACAGGATTCCACAGAATCTCAGATACAAATCTTGGTGTTGTTGCTGATATGAAATCTAATAAGTATTCAATAATAGATTTATCAAAGGGCAGACTTTTAAAGACATATACCTTGAATATACCTATCAAAGATATTATTATAACTAATAAAATTAAGCTTTTTGAATAAGGAAAACATAGAATTATGGATATATTATTTGATGACATTACCTCAGAAACATTAGCAGGACTGGAGGAAACTCAAAAGCAGTTTTGGAATATACCGCGTGTAACGGGCGGACTTATCAATATGTTCATTAAGATGATGAATATAAAAAATGCTTTGGAAATAGGTACCTCAAACGGATATTCAGGTTTGTGGATTGCAAAGGCTCTTAAAGAAACAGGCGGGAAGCTTACTACTATCGAGTTTTATGAAAAACGACAAAGTATTGCAATAGAAAATTTTAAAAAATGCGGCGTGATGGACGTTGTAAAACCTCTTCAAGGTGATGCTATCGAGACAATCTCATCATTTACACCTGAAGATAGATTTGATTTTGTTTTTATTGATGCTAATAAAAGGCAGTATGTTGAATATTTCAATCTCATAAAGCCGCATTTAACCCCAAAAGCTTTAATTGTCGCAGATAATATTACATCACATGCAGAAAAAGTTCAGACTTTTATTGATGCTGTGGATGCTGATCCTGAGTTTCAATATGAAATAGTAGAAACTCCTGGCGGGATATTGGTTGCATACAGAGGTTAATTAATAATCTTCACGGCCTCTGCTTTTTAAGTATTCACGAATCTGGTTAAGAGAAAATTGGATAATTCTGGTAATTCTTGATGGCGAGAGTCCGACCATTGTGGCAATGTCTTTTGCCTGCATGTTTCTGTAGAAACGATATTCTACAACAGTCCTCTCTTTTTGCGGAAGTTTAGCAATTGCTTGTTTTATCATTTTGCTCATTTCCACAATTTCAGCTTTTTCGTCCGGCATGGCAGACGGATCTTTAATAAAATCAAACGGAGATGCGTTATCAGTTGCAGCTGCGGCTAAGCCGTCGATAGATAAGATGGTTTCATAAACAGCTTCTCTGACCTTATTAGGAGATATAGTGAAGCCCATATCATCACTGTTAGAATCATCAGAAATAGCGTCTGATATATACGGGTCAGCTTCATCATCTTTTTTATGTTTTAAAGTATACCATTTGTAACGATGTCTAAGTTCATTTCTGATAGCCCATCTCACAGCTGTTCCTATATAGGCATCATTATAATGAGCAAGCTGCTCTTCGGTTTTCCCTTTTATAAGAGTTTGTATGGCAATAATTCCGATACTAACCAGCTCTTCATACTCAATCATGTGGTTAGGAACTCTTCTGTGCTCAACTCTTGCTATTTTCTGTACAATACCAACGTATTGTTTAAGTAAAGTCTTGTTATCCATCTTCTCTTATCTAACTAACCTTACTTAATATTACCTTGATTTTGATTATTTTTCAAGCCGTACACAAAAAGTAAAATTTCAGCAACAGCTTTATACAATTCAGGCGGTATTTGCTGGTTTAAGTCTACCATCCTGAATAATGCTCTGGCTACAGGAGGGTTATCGATAACGGGAACGTTATGCTCAATAGCGATATCAATAATCTTTTTTGCAATAAGCTCAGTACCTTTTGCTGTAAGGGTTGGCGATTGCATTGTTTCTGCATCATATTTAAGAGCACAGGCAACGTGGATAGGGTTTCTTACAACGAAGTCTGCATCCGGTACGGAATCCATAGCTCCTCTTTGAAGCATTTGCATACGTCTTTGCCGTAGTGCAGCTTTAACATGCGGGTCTCCTTCAGAGTTCTTGTATTCATCCTTTATTTCTTTAAAAGACATCTTTTGATCTTTTAAGAATTTCCACTTAGTCATCCCATAGTCCGCTGCCGCAATGATAAGAAAGGCAATACAGGCTTTGTAAATAAACTCAACAATCAATTTGCCGAATTCAATCATAATTGCGAAGTTGTTTTCTATAGCAGCAAGTTTTAAAATATCATCAAGGTGTTCTGAGTATACAGACCATCCGACCCAGCCTAAAACGGCTACTTTAAGAATATTTTTCCCGAGTTCAAATAGTGTTTTTATCTGAAATAAGTTCTTAAAATATTTAGTAGGATTAAGCTTATCAAGCTTTGGAACGAGCGGAGCGGTTGCAACTAACGGCCCGACCTGAAGAAAATCTCCAATCATAGCTACAAGAGCCGCCATTATCAGAATAGATCCTATAATTAGTACTGCAGGAATTATTGTTACCGTGAATATATAGGTGTACCCTATTTGCTCCAGTGTGTGGTTGGGGATTTGCTCATAAAGGGTTCTGAATAGTCCTACAATTAGCTGCCAGATAAGCGGAGCCATCATGTTTATAAAAGTAAACATAACAAGAAGAGATAAAGCCGTAGATACGTCTTTGGATTTTACTACCTGCCCCTCTTTTCTTGCTCTCTCAAGCTTTTGGGGGGTCGCATCAAATTGCTTGTCTTCGTCACCCATCTAGCTTAATACCTGTTTTAGTCGGATCCTGTACTTTTTATTCTATCATAAAGTTAAATTTTAGTGTACAATTGTCATAAATGAAGGAGTTTTGTTTATGAAAAATTTAATCTTTATAATTCTTGCATTATTATCACTGGCCGGTGCTTCTGCCGGAGCTCTTTATTTAAAAGGAATAATTGCTCTTGCCGTTGTTTTTGCCTGCGGATTTCTGTTTGGCATATTTTTAATGAATTTAAAAGTGAATGTCAAAAATGACAAGATTAATACATACAAAAGAGAACTTGAAAAGGAATCAATCGCGAGCAGCGAGAGTTCTTCCAGAGTAAAAGTACTTGAATCAAAGATTGAAGTCCTTGAAAAAGCCCTTGAAAATGCTTTGAAAAACAAATAATATCTCCATCATTCTCTTGATTGTTCAGCGTTAGTATTTATTGTAAAATAATTTCAACACAAGGAGAAATTTATGTCAGATATGAAAAAAATATTGAGCTATGTGCCGACAGTTATTGAATCATCTTCTCGCGGGGAAAAATCTTTTGATATCTTTTCAAGACTTTTAAGAGAAAGAATTATTTTCCTCGGAACGGAAATTGATGACGATGTAGCTAATTCTGTTGTTGCTCAATTATTACTTCTGGATAGCGAAAACCCTGAAAAAGATATTATGCTCTATATTAACTCTCCGGGCGGTGTTATTACTGCCGGAATGGCAATATACGATACAATGAATCTTATTAAAGCCGATGTTCAGACTATTTGTCTCGGTGAAGCTGCCTCAATGGGTGCATTTCTTCTTTCATCAGGTGCTAAAGGTAAGAGAATGGCTCTTCCGAGTGCAAGAATAATGATTCACCAGCCGTTAGGCGGAGCTAAAGGTCAGGCTACGGATATTGAACTTGAAGCTAAGGAAATTTTGAGAATGAAAGATATGTTAATCGGTATTATGGCGGAAAATTCAGGCCAGCCGTTTGACAAGGTAAAAGAAGATTGCGAAAGAGACCACTATTTATCAGCTGCCGAAGCTGTAGAGTACGGTTTGATTGATAAAGTTGTCACTTCAGTAAATGAGTAAATTTACTTTTAAATGTTTATTGGGCGGATTTTTGTGTTAACAAAAATCCGCCCTCTTATTTTCCTTGCTTTTTAATCCCCTTCGTACTAGAATGTTGCTAATGTGTAACCGGGTCGGAATTAAAAACCTTACCGGTGGTAATAATATAAATTAAGGAGTAAAAAAAATGACATCAAAAAGATTCTTATTCACTTCCGAATCTGTTACGGAAGGACACCCCGACAAAGTTTGCGATCAGATTTCTGACGCTATTTTGGACGAGTTTTTAACAAAAGATCCTCAATCAAGGGTCGCTGCTGAAACAACAGCAACTACAGGTATGGTGCTTGTTTGCGGTGAAATTACATCAAATTGCTATGTTGATATTCCGCATGTAGTTAGACATACTGTTAGAAATATAGGTTACGAAGGTACTTCCGGCGGAGGATTTGATTTTAATACCTGTGCTGTTTTGACAAGTATTGATGAACAGTCTGTTGATATTGCAGGCGGAGTTAATAAAGCTCTTGAGGCAAGAAGTAACAATGCAGATACTTCAACCAGCGAAACTGAAAATATCGGTGCCGGCGATCAAGGCATTATGTTTGGTTTTGCGTGTGATGAAACAGCCGAGCTTATGCCTCTTCCGATAAGTCTTGCTCATAAATTAGCATACAGACTTGCGAGAGTAAGAAAAGAAGGTATTTTAAAATACTTAAGACCGGATGGAAAATCTCAGGTTACAGTTGAGTATGTTGACGGAAAGCCATCAAGAATTGATACAATTCTTCTTTCTACTCAGCACGCTCCTGAAATCAACGGAATCAGTGATAACACTAAAGTTCAAATGATTATTAATGAAGATTTGAGAAAATATGTTATTGATTATGTATTTGAAACAGAATCTATTAAACCTGATTCAGATACAAAAATCCTTATTAATCCGTCAGGAAGATTTGTAGTCGGCGGTCCTCAGGGTGATTCAGGGTTGACCGGAAGAAAGATTATTGTTGATACATATGGCGGTTATTCCCGTCACGGCGGCGGAGCCTTCTCAGGAAAAGATCCGACAAAGGTTGACCGTTCTGCAGCTTATGCAGCAAGATATGTTGCTAAAAATATTGTTGCGGCAGGTTTGGCTTCAAAATGTGAAATTGAGCTTGCATACGCTATCGGTGTTGCAGAACCTGTTTCAATTTTTGTTGATACCTTCGGTACCGGTAAGATTTCGGATGATGAAATTTCTGAACTCGTTCGTTCTAACTTCGATTTAAGACCGGCAGCAATTATCAGAGATTTTGATTTAAGAAATCTGCCTGCTAAAAATGGCGGTAAATTCTATCAAAAACTCGCTGCATACGGACACTTCGGTCGTACTGATATTGAACTCCCTTGGGAAAAACTTGATAAGGTTGACAGCTTAAAAAAGTCTTTGGCTAGCTGTGCGCTTTGTTAAGGGGTCAATGAGAGGGTAAATGTATATAAATAAAATACCGGTAAAATTTTGAAGTTTTGCCGGTATTTTATTTTGTGTAAGAAATGTAAAAATTATTTAAAAGTCTAATGACAATTTGAATTTATTAAGTTATGATAATCTTAGTTGATAATGAGGGAAAGGAGTAAACTTGTGGCGGATAAGAAGATAGAGACTGTTAATCCTGTACAAAGTACTTTTTCAAGAGATGAAGATTCTTTTACAGCGCTTTCGACTTCAGCTCTTTTGGCCAAGAGTTCTGTTCCTTATTCTCATAGAAGAGTTGCGGATAATTATGTAATAATTAAAAGAATTTATCGCTTTCAGGCTGTTCAGAGCAGAATTACCAATGCGGAAAGACAACTTCTTAGAAAGTACGATTTTAATACTTTAGAATTTTCAACAATTAAGCAGGTTAATGAAGAACTTTCATATTTAAAAAAGTGGTCAACTTCTTCTAATGAACTTTTAAGAAAAGATGCTGATACTCTTTTACAAATTAGATGTAAAGAATTAAAGTACATAGTAGCAAGCAGATATGCTTCTATAACCAATGAAATTTATAACGGATACAAAGCTTTGGAAAGATATTTTGAAGAAATTTCAAAATTCTATTCTCCGATTTCTTAAATTTTCTTAAAATTTCAGGCAATTTTTGTTTTTATCTGTTTTTATATAGCAGGAAGGTAGAAGATGCAAGTAGCTCCTGTTAGTGTAAATAATAAAAAAGTATGTTGTGAGTGTACATTTGGACACGGACATAGTTTTAAGGATAGTGGTTATTCTAAAAAAGATAAAGCTGTTGTTGCAACGACTACAGCACTCGGAGTTGCTGCAAGTTTGGCAGTGCTGGCGAAGGGAGCAGGCCATACTATTAATCCTGTAAAAATTATTAAAAATCTAAAAAATATTAAAAACTCATATCTTGCAAAAGTTAAATATCATGAAAAAGAAGTTATAACTATGGGGGCAGGTTCTGCCCTTGGAGGACTTGCAGGAGGCTATTTAATTGATAAGAATAAAGAGAATCGAAAAGCTAAACGCAGAGAGGCTTTAATGCAGTTTGGCAATGTATCAATCCCTATTATAACAGTTGAAGCTTTTGCAAAATTAGGAGAAAAATTCGGTAAAACAGCCAAGAGCCTTGCGGCTGTCGGTGGTATTTTTGCAGGGGTGTATCTTGCTAATTTCCTAATGAATCATTTGTCTAACTTTATTTTTAACAGTAATAAAGGGGCAAGAGGAGTAAAAGGTACGGACTTTTCCGCTCACCTTGATGATATGGTGGTAGCTGCATCGTATATTTCTGATGCTAAACCTATTTATTTGATTTCCAGAATAATACCGCTGGCACTTTTATTTGCGGGTAACGAAGTAGGTAATAAAACAACGGACAAACCGGTTTAAACCTGTCGTTTGTCCGTTATCATAAAAACTTTTCTAAACTGCTTCTTCTTACTTATACCAGACCAAGAGCTTTTCTGTACCAAGAGAAGGATTCTAATTCTGAACCATTGAAAGTTGTTTTAACACGTTGCTTTTTTAAATAATTTTCAAACTCATCAACAAATGCAGACTTAACTGTTTTTTTTGTTTCTGTTGCGGTCACGTTCATCCCGTTTCCTCCTATATTATAAGTAACACACTATATATAATCTGTCTTGCGACATAATTGTTTTCTACAGTTAAACTACACTATATACATAACCAATTTTAACACGTTTTTTTTACGCCCGCAATTAAATGTAACGAAATGTGTTGCAAAAACAACAAAAATCATCCTTTAGAGCTACTCATATGTAATCCTAATTAGTTAAGTTTGATTTATGAGCTTGTTTGAGCTATCGTAAATAAGTAAGAGCGAATTAGGAGTATCGACGTATGTACAATGTTGCAATAATAGGGGCCGGACCGGCGGGAATTTTTACTGCGCTGGAAATTGTTAAGCTGAAACCTGAATGGAAAGTTATTCTTATAGAAAAAGGGCAGAGAATTGAAAAAAGAAAATGCCCTATAAGAGAAGGTTCTCCAAAATGTGTTAATTGTAAACGATGCGGTTTGCTTTGCGGCTGGGGGGGCGCCGGTGCTTTTTCTGATGGTAAACTTACCCTTACTCCGGATGTAGGCGGTCATCTGGTAGATTATATGCCTAGAGAAAAAGTTGAAGAGTATATTGACTATGCTGATAAACTGTATTTAGAGCATGGCGCAACTGATGAAGTCTTTGGAACTAATATGGAAGATTTCCGCGAAATTGAACGTCAGGCGGCTCTTGCCGAACTCAAATTAGTTCATTCTCCTGTACGACATCTTGGTACTGAAAGAAGTTTAGATGTATTAAAACATATGCAGGACTATTTGGATGATAAGATTACTATTCTGAACAATGTAACCGCACAAAGTCTCATTGTAGAGTGTGAACAGGTTAAAGGCATAGTTCTTGATAATGGTGAAACAATAAGAGCTGAATATACAATTATTGCCCCTGGCAGAGAAGGTGCTGATTGGCTTACGCATGAATTTGCACAAAATAAAATAGGTATGGTTAATAACGCTGTCGATATCGGGGTGAGAGTTGAACTTCCGGCTCCGGTTTTTGCTCCGATTACCGATAAATTGTATGAATCAAAGCTTGTTTACTACTCTCCGACATTTGGAGATGAAGTAAGAACTTTCTGTATGAATCCAAACGGTGAAGTCGTTCAGGAAAACTATAACGGTATAGCTACGGTTAACGGGCACAGCTACGCCAATATTAAAACCAAAAATACAAACTTTGCCCTGTTAGTCAGCAAGAAATTTACAGAGCCGTTTAAAGAACCTATTGCGTACGGTCAGCATATTGCAAGACTTGCTAATATGCTTGCGGGTGGTATTCTGGTTCAAAGGTTCGGGGATTTACTTGAAGGACGTCGTTCTACTCCAGACAGAATACGTTCAAGTATAATCACTCCTACTCTTTCCTGCGCTACTCCGGGAGACTTGAGTCTTGTTATTCCGTACAGGCAGATGAAAAGTATTATAGAAATGCTTTTTGCTCTTGATAAGATTGCTCCGGGAACCGCTTCAAGATATACCCTTTTATATGGTATTGAAGTTAAATTCTACTCTGCAAGAGTTAAGCTTACAAACGAGCTTGAAACTGAAGGGGTAAAAAATCTGTTTACAATCGGTGACGGTGCCGGTGTTACCAGAGGTTTAATCCAAGCTTCGGCTTCAGGAGTATATGTAGCAAGAACAATCTGTAACAGATAATTATGCGAAAAGGCGAAGGAATTTCCCTTCGCCTTTTATTTAGTTACCAGCCATCCTTAATCTTAATTTGTTTAATGCTCTGAGTTCAGTTTGTCGGATGCATTCTTTTGTTACCCCGAACATTTTGCCGATATCTTCGAGTGTTGTTCTTGCAAAATCTTCCAGTCCAAATCTCATTTTAATTACTGTTTGTTCGCGCTCCTTTAATGTTGAAACTACATTGTGAATTTCACGTTTTAATTCTTCATATTCAATATTTTCTTCAACGCAGGTCTTTTCATCTTCAAGGATATCTGCAACGTTTAATTCGCTGCCGTTATTACCTTCAAAACTTCCCTCTATAGATACTGTTGAAGAGTATGCGGATAAATAAAGGTCAATTTTTTCAGGTTCAATATCCATTTTCTTTGCTACATCGCTGTTTGTAATCTGACAGTTATAGCTTTTTTCCATTTCAGATTTTATTTTAGAAAATTTTGATAATGTTTCTTGAATATAAACCGGAATTTTCATACAGTAGGACTGTTCTGAAATTGCTTTAAACATAGCTTGTTTAATCCACCAGGTTGCATATGTGGAAAATCTGTAGCCCAATTCCGGATTAAATTTTTCAGCTGCAACCATTAAGCCTAAATTTCCTTCCTGAATTAAATCAACCATCGGCAATTTTGAAACATGAATAGCTTTTCTGGCAATAGTTAATACCAGTTTCAAATTAGCCTGAACCAATTCACGCTTTGCTTCTATGTCTCCGGCTTTTGCTTTGAGAGCAATTTCTTTTTCTTCTTTAAGGTCTAAGCTTCTGTAAGAATTAACTTTTCTTAAATAGCTTCCTAAATCTGCAGAGTTTGATGTGATTGCTGTAAAACCACTTCTTGCCGGATTTGTGGTTGTTTTTTTCATGGTGATAATTTGTTCTTTCATACTATTAAACTCCTGGGGTAAATTTGTGGGGGGGGGTAAATTTTGGGAGTAAATTTTGGGGTAAATTCCGTTGGCAAGTTGGGTATGCGCGCAGCCTTCTTAACCGTTGGCATAAGATTTTATTCAGGGGATACACATAACAAACAAATCTTATATACTTAATATATATCAAAAGTATATATTTCTCAAGTGTTTTATTAAGAAATGTTACAAAAATTACCTGATTTTGGTGAAATCTTTACAAAACTTTACAATCTTGAAGGAATAATCTTATGTCTGCAAGCCGCTCCTCTATTGTATCAGTAAGGTTTTTAAGCATAACTTCCAACTCTTTTGGCTTGCGGAATCTGGTATGGAAAAATAATACGGTTATAACAGAATCCATTAAATTATTTTTTACATCTAATATTTGTTTGTAAATAATCGGATCTATAATTTCTTTGTTTTCACAAAGAAGGGTAAATAAGTCTCCAAACCACCATTGAACTTCTTCTACATTGTTTGATTTGAGTCCTTTTAGTGCTTGTTTTAAATAATTATGAGCTTTTGCGTATACTTTTTCCAGGCGTTCTTTTTTCTTAGGCAGGACTTCTTTAAAATAGTGCATGGTTTGTTTATAACCGCTTTCAATAAGTTTTCTTCTTGCGTCTTTATTCAGGTTGAAATCTGCAAAGAAAATGTCGCCTGTATTAATTCTAATACAGTCAAAACGGTCATTTTCTCCGTATATTTCAGATACAAAATCTGTTGCAACGTCTGTTACGCAGCTGTATATTGTATTAATAAATGATATAGGATTTGAATCGCTTTCTCCGCAAGCACCTTCCAGTCTAAATTCAAGAATCCTGCTTTCAGAATTTTTTAAAGTATCAGTTAATCTCCACATAGGCGATGCTTTTTGTAAATCTCCGTCAACCAAATCCGCATCATTATATTTATATGGAGGCATAAGTCCCGGCATGCTGGAGGATATCCTTACAGCCTTTGCGACTTCGAAGTCAGGTGTTGAGATTTTGGAAAATTCTTGTGTGCTGAATGTTTTGAGATTGGTTGTTATAACTACAAGATTCTTTTCCAGGTCATTAAAAACCACCGGTCTTTTTTTTACCTGTTCTTCTTTTCTTGATATAAGTTCATTTATCCAATCTACAAAAATTTCTCCCTTACTGAGGGCAAAAGGTTTATTAAAACCGAGATGAATATCTTTAAACAGCTCAAAGTTAACCTTTATAAAAAGATTTTCAAGTTCATAAGACTTATATCCGCATGCAAGCAGTGCTGCAAATATTGAACCTACAGAAGACCCTCCTATTATGTCATATTCTATGTTGAGTTCTTCTAACGCCCGAATTGTCCCAATATATGCTAATCCCCGTATTGCTCCCCCGCCGAATAAACAAGTATATTTTAACGGATTCTTCATCTAATCAGCCCTCGTTTTTTTTTATTATACCATAACAGCAAATTTTAAGTATCGGGGGCAAATTACCTATCAGCCTATCGAGGGATACTGAATTCACCATTATTATCAAAAGCGGTTTTTTGATAATATTTAAGACTATCTGTCGGTAATTTATAATTCTTTTTGGTATTATTTTCTTTTTTTAGAAATACTCCGCACACAGGGCCTTCATAAACAAGATCCCATTCTTCGGATTCCTTTAGTGTTGTGTATACAGGAATTGTTTTTTCCGGCATTAATATGTCTGTCGGGTAGAGTAAATATACGTCTTTCCAATTTGAATTGTTTAGTTCATAATCTATAAGTTTATTAAATTCTTCATCATTATAAACTTCTTCGTATCTTCCGTCCATATATATGAGGTTATTCGGATAAAGTTTGTAAGATACATAACTGCCAAATCCGAAGGAAGTAAGTATATTGCCTTGTATATTATTAAGTCTTATAAATTCAGTTTCCAGTATAGGGAATTTACCTGCGGAGACGCGGGCTGCGCTAGGATTCATAGCCGGAAGTTTGAATAAAAATAGGAAAATAAGAATATAGGCTGTTCTTTCTATGTATTTTATAGGGTTTTTGCCTATCAATCTCATTATATCGTTATAGCACAAGCTTGCTATAGCAATTACGGCAATTGAAAGAAGTTTAACGTGGATAATTCCCAGAGCTGCAGTAACAATTAATATGATACATTTTGTGATATTAATTTTTTTAGATCTAATAACATCCAGTGCTGTGAGAATGACTGTAAAAATTGCGACACAAAATGCCGGATAGTAATAAACTGCGTGTCTTTGTACAAAAACTGACCACCATTCGGTAATATATTTTCTGTTTTTTGTATTAGCAGATATAAGAAAGTCAAGATATTCAAAACCATAAGGGTTAATTGCGAGCAATGGCGTAGATATTAAGAGTACAAGAAAATATTTTATCCACGGTTTTCTTGAAAGGATAGCTCCTATCATATACATAAAGATTAAGCCCAGCCCTGATACTACACCTCCGTGAATGTTATTCCATAATATTACAGTCGGCGGAATAACCCATATTAAGTTCTTTGCTTTGCCTTTGTCTGTTTTTTCAAGTATGTACAGAAACATGCTGAAAAAAAAGAAGCTAAACATGTGACACCTTACAAGGCTTGGGTTAAGGTGTGCAAAAAGAAGAAGAAACAGCCCCATGAAAGCAAGACTGGTCGGGTATGCATGTTTTTGAAGCTGCTGGGTTTTTATTACAAAATATGCTGTTCCTAAAAGTGCAATAGCTTGGAAAATAATAAATCCCAGAACTCCAAAGTATTTGAAGAAGTAGTAAAATACTACGCTGGCTCCCCATTCATGGTCATACCATATATGAGTAGGAGTGTAAGAAAGGAAATCCTGATACAGAAATTCTTTTGCTTCAACTAAATGCTCTCCGACAATAAGTCTTGCATATAAGTCAAAATCATATTCTCCGCATTTGCAGGCAAGCAGAAGGCAAAATAGTGTTAAAAATATATAAAAAAGTGCCTTACTTTTAAGAAAACTTTTGTAAAAATTTCTGATACGTTCCACTAATTCTCCCTCCAAATTAAACCTTAATTAATATTTTAATATAAAAAAATGTGTGGTAAAATAAGCGTATAAAACCACATTTGGAGAGGGTAATAATATGGGATTAACTCTTGTTGAAAAAATTATATCAGAACATGCAGGAAAAACTGTACACGCGGGAGAACTTGTTATATCAAAGGTTGATGTAACAGCTGTGCAGGATGGTACAGGACCGTTAACGGTTCAGGAATTTAAAAAACTTGGCAAAGATAAACTTAATAACCCTGAAAGGACTGTTTTATTTATTGACCATGCTTCTCCCAGTCCTCGCAAAGAGTTATCTAATACCCATATGGTTTTAAGAGAGTTTTCAAAAGACTATGGAGCTGTTTTATCCGATGTAGGCGCAGGGGTTTGCCATCAGAGATTGATTGAAACATTTGTTAATCCGGGAGAAGTCCTTGTCGGAGCAGATTCTCATACTTGTACCTCAGGCGCTTTAGGTGCTTTTGCTACCGGCATGGGATCTACTGATATAGCTGTGGCTATGGCACTGGGTAAAACCTGGTTAAAAGTTCCTGCTACATTCAAGATTGTTGTAAACGGTAAATTTAAACCGGGAATTTGCTCTAAAGACTTGATGCTTTACCTTATCGGAATGATTGGGGCAGACGGCGCCACTTACAAAGCACTTGAATTTACAGGTGACACAATAGAAAATATGACAATGTCAGAACGATTTACTCTTGCAAATATGGCTGTTGAAGCCGGAGCGAAGTGCGGTTTGTTTGTGGCTGATGAAAAAACTAAAGAGTTCTTGCGTCAAAGAGGCCGCGAAGATAAATTTAGACAAATTCTTCCGGACAGTGATGCTGTATATGAAAGAGTTATTGAAATTAATGCAGAGGGTGTACCGCATACGGTTTCCTGCCCTCATACCGTGGATAATACTAAAGATGTTAATGAGTTAAACCATGTAAAAGTTAATCAGGTATATATAGGTACCTGTACAAACGGAAGAATTGAAGATTTGAGAATTGTTGCGGATATCTTAAAAGGTAAGACTGTTCATTCTGATGTCAGAACCCTTATCTGCCCTGCTTCAAAAGATGTCTACAAGGAGGCCTTAAAAGAAGGTTTGATAGATATTTTTGTAGATGCAAATGCCTCTGTTCTGCCTCCGGGATGCGGACCTTGTGTAGGTGTTCATGCCGGAATTCTCGGGGACGGAGAAGTTTGTCTTGCGACTCAGAACAGAAATTTTCAAGGCAGGATGGGAAATACAAAAGGCTTTATTTATCTGGCTTCACCGTATGTAGCTGCTTATACAGCGTTAAGAGGGTATATTTCCGCATCTTAAGGAGAAATTTATGAATTTATTGCTACTTAAACAATTATCAATATTAAGCGCTTTTGCAGGGGTTATACTGGGGTTGGTAACTATTGTTCCTTACCTGAGTCTGTTTAGTTTTTTGATATTGATAGTTTGTCTTTCGGCTTTTGTAATTGTTTATCTCAAACAAAATGAACTCATAGGACTTATTAGTGTACGTGAAGGCTGCATATTTGGTGCTGTTATTGGTTTTGTATCCTTTATTGCATTTTCTGTTGTGTATGCACCTATAAGTATGCTTCTCGGCTGGTTATTCCCTTCTTATACACAAGGCTTCTTAAGATTCTTTATGACAAGCTTCGGTTCTGTTGTTGTAATGATTCTTTTAATGATTCTTATGGCCGGAATTAGTGCTATGTTTAACGCTTTTGCAGGTCTCGTAACTGTTTATGTATATGAGCTTATAACCGGTATTAAGAAAAACCCTGACGAAAATACCAGCGTTGATTTTGAAATAAAATAGGGGGTAAATTAAAGAAGGAAATGCGGAGTAGACCAATGGAAAGTTCCGGCCTTTTTATTAATGTGATTGGAGAAAGTTATGGAATTTAAATCAAAAATAAAAACAATAGAATGGATTGATAATTATTCAAGAATGGTAGATCAAACTGTCGTACCGTATGAATACAAGTTTGTAAATATTACAACCGGAGAGGATATGTTTCATGCAATCAGAGATATGATTGTTCGCGGGGCACCTGCGATAGGTGTTGCCGGTGCTCACGGGGTTGTATTATTTGCTCAGGAAGGGGCTGAAAGATTCTCAAATAGAGATGAGTTTATTAACTGGCTCTTTGATAAAGCTGAATATATGAAAACTTCAAGACCCACAGCTGTTAACTTAATGTGGGCTGTTAATAAACAGATAGATATTATTAAGAACTCTAAATCTGATATCAAGGGGCTTGTTGAGGAATTGAAATCTAATGCAATAAGACTTGAAGATGAAGATATAGAGATAAACAAAAAAATTGGTGATTTCGGTGCGGAAGTTGTTCCTAAAGGTGCAACAATTCTGACTCACTGTAACGCAGGGGCCTTAGCTACTGTTGGGTATGGTACTGCGCTCGGGGTTGTAAGATCGGCTTTTGCAAAGGATAATACGATAAAAGTTTTTGCTGATGAAACCCGTCCCCGTCAGCAGGGTGCAAGAATAACAACTTTTGAACTTGCTATGGACGGAATACCTGTTACGCTTATTACTGACGGTATGTGTTCATACTTTATGAAAAAAGGTATGATAGATATGGTTGTTGTAGGCGCGGACAGAATTGCTGCAAATGGAGATACTGCAAATAAAATAGGTACTTACACGGTAGCAATAGCGGCTAAATATCACAATATTCCTTTCTATATTGCAGCACCGTTATCAACAATTGATATATCTATTAAAACAGGCGATGAAATACCTATAGAAGAGCGTTCGCACGAAGAAGTTACTCATATAAACGGCAAAAGAATTTGTGCGGAAGGTGTAAATATTATAAATCCTGGTTTTGATGTGACTCCGCACGAATTGATTGCCGGTATTATTACCGAAAAAGGTATTTTAAGACCTGATTATAATAAATCTATTGCGGAAGCTTTTAATACACACAAGCCTTAATAGCTTCTATCATTGATTCAGGATTGGCAATATTTTTGCCTGCTATATCGAAGGCTGTGCCGTGGCTTGGTGACGTTCTTATAATATCAAGCCCTATTGTCATATTAACCGTTTTTTCTGATGCTGCAGCTTTTATCGGGATTAAACCTTGATCGTGATAACAGGCAATATAACAATCATATGGAGATTTTTCTCCATTTAAGTAATTCTGAACTCCGTTAATGAATAGAGCATCTGCAGGCAGAGGGTTTGTTATATTTATACCTCTTTTTCTGAGTGCTTCTACTGCAGGTATCATAATTTCTTCTTCCTCTTTGCCTATAATACCGTGCTCTCCTGCATGCGGGTTAAGGGCACAGAGTGCGAAAGAAGGTTTACGCATAAATAATTTATTCTGGAAATAACTTCTTAATCTTTCTGTTTTTTCAATCAAGAGCTCTTGAGTGATATTAACTTCTTTTAGTGCGCAATGCCTTGTAAGAAGTAATACTCTGAAATCTTTTGATACAAACAGCATTTCAGCCTTTTGTCCGTTATGAGCCAGAAAATGCTCCAAAACCTCTGTTTGTCCGTTAAATTTGTGTCCCGCAAGATGCATTGCTTCCTTTGAGGTCGGAGCTGTTACAATAAATTTTGGTTTAATCTCACATGCTTTTTCTATTGCTCTGAATGAAAAATCTCCTGCGGAAGCTGAAATAACACCCGGTTCTACTTTTTCCGGATAATCTATTTCAATGATTTCATAATTATTTTCAAGCTTTCCGTAAGTGTTAAGCACCTTAGAATTAGATATAATAACTATTTCTTTGGTTGGCAGGTTAAGCAAGTTTAGAGCCTTAATCGTAATTTCAGCTCCAATACCGTTAGGATCCCCTGTAGTTATTGCAATTTTTTCAGAATAATTATTCATGACGCGTTAAATAGTTTAAAATTTCTATCAAAGTGTTTGTGTTACCTAAGTTTCCGGATTTTGTAATTATCCATTTTTGATTAATATCAGAACAAATAGAAATGGCAGATGCAACTTCGTCTACAAGCTTAAGCTCATTTGAATTAATAGCTTTACAGCATTTGTAAGAGGTTTCTCCTCCAAGAGTTATAAGGATAACATCAATTCGTTCTATAATTTTCTTGGTTAATTCTGCAAGATAATCCGTTATCATTCCGCTAAGTTTTTCTTTTGTTAACTCTGCATTAAAGGAATCATCTGAAAAGCCGTCAAAGTTTGCGATTAGATTTGAAGTATGAACACAAACTATTACGTTACCTGTAAGGTTTGTTATAATTCTGTCGATTAACTCTTCGCTGACTCCGTTTTTAATTCCTTCAAGTATAGTTTTTGTATCTAGCGGGATAAAGTTTACATTATCATAATCATCAGACTGTTCGAGTTTTTGTATCTGACTTGCTGTAATTTGGTTTGCTGTTCCGGATATGATTAATTTAGGCAGCTTTCCTGTAGAAACATTTACTCCCTCTTTTTCAATACCGGCCAGCCAATATTTAGCAAGAACCTGTGCCCCTGCAGCAGTTCCTGCCGGCAGCAGCTTTTTCTCGCATTTTGATATCGCAAGGGCAATTTGTTCAATATCCGTAATTGAACTTGCATCGGCAACAATAAGTTTTTTGCCGGCTTTTATAAGTTCATTAATTCTGATAAGAACTGGTCCTGCACCGTTCATAACGGTTCTTAAATCAATAGTTCCGACAATACATCTTTCGGATTCATCAAGCTGCGACTGAAGAAGAGTCGGAACATGAGATTCTGTAATTGGCGAGAGCGGATCTCTTGCAATCTCAGTCCTTCCGATAGGTGTTCCTTTGAGCAGGTGATAGCCTCCTACCGTAATTCTTCCTTCCTGCGGAAATGCCGGAATGATAATAGCGGCATCATATCCGAGAATATTTATCATAGTGAGGGTTTCAGGAGCAATATGCCCTCTCAAGGTTGAATCAATTTTTTTGTAGTAATAATCAAAAGAAAAATTATCTGTAAAAGTTCGTACAGCTTTTTCTACTCTTGCAATTGCTTCTTTTGCGCTTACGTTTCTGGATTCACTCGAGAGTGCCCAAACTTCTGTTCCTGCTTTTACTTTTGGTGTACATTCACTATCCAGTAAAATCTTTGTGTTTGCTCCTCTGATATGAAACTGCAGTGCTGTATCATTAGCACCGGTTAAATCATCAGCAATTATTCCTACTAAATCAGAAAAAATCATTATTCAGCGTCTCTTTTTGAACCTAATAATCTTACGTTATTTGCTACAATTAAGAATCTTTCTTTTTCTTCCCCTGTCTGGTCTGTCCATTTGCTTATGGAAATTCTTCCGTCAACGACAACCTGACGGCCTTTTTTTATATATTCGCCTGCAAATTCAGCTTGTTTATCCCATACTTCAATATTGTACCAATCTGTAACTTCTTCTTTTGTTCTGGAATCCCAGCGTCCTACAGCAAGTGAGAATGTGGTTTTAACTTTTCCGGATTCAAAATATCTGATTTCTGCATCCTGTCCGGCTCTTCCGATAATTGTTGCTGTATTCATTAGTTTCTCCTTATAAAATTACTTATACCAAATTATACCATGTAATCAAAAAACGGTACTGTAAAAAAATGTTAATATAAAAAAGGGCGGTGGATTATTCCCACCGCCCTTTTATTACAATGCTTTTATTTCTTTTCAGCCTTTTCTTCGTCTGCGGCTTGTTTTACCATATTTGTGCCTGGTTTAAATGATTCGTCAATGTATTCGATTTTAGCACTCTTCATTAAACCTTGGGTCAGATTTTTAAGTATTTCAATTTGTTTTTGAGTTGTGAGAACAAATTTGATTTCATCTTTTACCTTATCATAAGGAGTAGTACCGGCTTCCATTCTGTCCGTAACTTTTATGATGTGGTAACCGTAAGGTGTTTTAACCAGAGTTTCTGAAATCGTATTAGGTTTCATCTCAAATGCAGCTTTGGCGAATTCAGGAACCATAGCTTCTTTTGTGAAGAAACCGAGTTCTCCTCCTCTTTCTCCGCTAGCTTTATCGTCGGATTTTTTCTGTGCAATTTTAGCAAAATCATCCGGATTAGCTTTTACTTCGGCTAGTACAGCTTCAGCTTTTGCTTTTTGTTCGGCAAGTACCTGTTCAACTTTTTTATTTAATTCATCTGTAGAAATATTCGGATTTTTAGTTTTAATATCTTTGATTAATTGAAGAGTGTCCGCAGAGATAAGAATATGGGAAGCTCTGACCTGTTCTCCGTGTTTGAATTCTGCAGGATGAGATTTGTAATATTTCTCGGCATCACTGTCTGTGATATTTACTTTTTGGATAGAATCAATAAGTTTTTTAATTTTTATTTGGGTTTTTAAATCTTCGGTAAATGCGGCGTTAGAAACTCCTCTTTGTTTCAGAATAGAGTTTAATTCTTCTTTAGAGCCTACTTTATCAATAACTGATTTCATTTCATTCTGGACATCTTCCTGGCTAACTTTAATGCCGCGTTTTTCAATTTCCTGATCAAGGAGAGTTTTAATAATAAGCTCATTCATAACCTTGTCTTTATAAATATTGTACATAATGTTGTCGCTTGATTTTACAAAGTTATCAGAACCGCCGAAAGCTTTGAATATAGATTTGTCAATAGTTTGGTCAAAAGCCTTATCGAATTGTGCTTTTGTAATAACTTCGTTGTTAACTTTAACAATACCTTCATTTCCGCCTAAAAAAGTACAACCGGAAAGTAAGATTACTGCGGACATAGCAGCACAGGTTAAAATTCTTTTCATTAAAATACTCCTCTTATAAACATTAGTTATACATATTCATTGTTTTTTTTATATCATAAAACAAAGTTGATAAAATGTTAAACATTTCTTCAAATCCGGTATACTGGTTGTTAACCAGAAGTATAGACTTCCCGTCGGTACAGCTTTTAGGGGCGATGGTAAATTTAACTCTTCTTAATATATCCTTATCAAGGTTATTTTTTAAGATATTCCATTCATACTGCGTAAACGGGGTATAAATTCTTATATTATCAGAAGTCTCTCTTATCAATGCGATAGTGCATTCAGTTGCGAGTAATCTTAATTTAATCAATTTTATAAGGTTTTCAACTTCCTCCGGAATCCTTGAGAAGCGGTCTTTCCACTCTGATACAATATAATCCAGTTCAGTTTCGTTTTTAACATCAGCCAGACGTTTATATTCAATCATTTTCTGCTCTTTAGACCCGACCCACTCATCCGGTATAAATGCGGTTATATTAATATCTACGATTGCAGGTTTGACAGCTTTTACGCCCTCTCCTTTAAGTTCTTGTACTGTTTCTTCAAGGAGCTGGCAGTAGGTATCAAATCCGACATTTACCATATGTCCGTGCTGCTTTGTTCCCAAAATATTACCGACACCTCTTATTTCTACATCTCGCATAGCAATTCGGTATCCGCTGCCCAGCGTTGTAAATTCTTTAATTGCTTTTAGTCTTTCTGAGGCTTCCTGGGTTAGTTCTTTATTCTTTTTATAGAAGCAGTAGCAGTAAGCTTGCTTTTCACTTCTGCCGACTCTTCCTCGAAGCTGGTAAAGCTGAGCAAGACCGAGTTTATCTGCTTCATGGATAATTATTGTGTTTGCATTTGGTATATCTAAGCCGTTTTCAATAATAGTTGTACAAAGCAGAATATCGCTTTCGTGATTATCAAACCCTATTATAACTTCTTCCAGCTGTTTTTCGCTTAATTGTCCGTGTCCGACGGCGATTCTGGCATTTGGAACAAGTTTCTGGAGCTCAAGACGGAATTCTTCAATCGTTTCTACCCTGTTATAAAGATAGAAAACTTGACCGTCTCTGTCTAATTCGTTGATAATAGCATTTTTTACTGTCTGTTCGTTGTATTCTCCGACATAAGTCTTTATTGGAAGTCTGTTTTGCGGAGGTGTGTTAATTATAGAAATGTCTTTTATTCCGGATAATGACATATATAGAGTTCTCGGAATAGGGGTAGCTGACATTGAGATAATATCAATATTTTCCCTGAATTCTTTTAATTTTTCTTTATGTCTTACACCGAATCTGTGTTCTTCATCGATAACGAGAAGTCCTAAATCTTTAAAGAAAACATTATCCTGTAACAGTCTGTGAGTTGCGACAACTACATCACATTTACCTGTCGCAAGATTTTTAAGTGTTTCTTTTTGTTCTTTCTGGCTTCTGAATCTGCAAAGGAGTTCAACATTTATCCCGAACGGTTTAAACCTGTCTGATATAGTTTGATAATGCTGGAGCGCAAGTACTGTTGTCGGAACAATTACAGCTACCTGTTTAAGTGAAGTTACGGCTTTAAACATCGCGCGCATTGCAACTTCTGTTTTGCCGAATCCTACATCTCCGCAAATAAGTCTGTCCATAGGTGTTGAAGATTCCATATCAGATTTAACTTCATTTATAGCCTTAGCCTGATCAGGTGTTTCTATATATTCAAAAGCATCTTCCATTTCAAGCTGGAGCGGAGAATCTTCGGCAAAGGCTATACCTTCCTGCATTTTTCGTCTTGCGTAAAGCCTTAAAAGGTCGTAAGCTATTGTTTCTACTTCTTTTTTGACTCTGGTTTTCGTATTCTCCCAATCAGAACCGCCCATTCTGGAAAGCTTAGGCTTAATCTGCCCTGAGCCTCTGTATCTGCAGAGCATATTAATTTGTTCCGCAGGAATATGGAGTTTATCTTTATTAGCGTATTCTATGGTTAAATAATCTTTTAACTGTCCGTCAAATTCCTGTTTTGTTAATCCTTGATAGATTCCGACCCCGTGAATCGTATGGACTACGTATTCCCCTTCTTTAATATCATTAATACTTTCGATATATTCAGCTTTTTCTTTGTACTTGCGTTTTCTTCCGGAAGGAACTTCTTTCTGCCTTTTATTAAAAAGCTCTCTGTCTGT
The DNA here is from genome assembly GCA_944326125.1 of Candidatus Gastranaerophilales bacterium. Lineage (GTDB taxonomy): Bacteria > Cyanobacteriota > Vampirovibrionia > Gastranaerophilales > Gastranaerophilaceae > CAG-196. The sequence goes on from CALVCR010000080.1 coordinate 24,628, forward strand.
AATAATAAGGATTTTCCCGTCCGGAATCTCTGTTCCCATAGAATTTATATTATCTATGTATTCAATATTAAAAATCCCGTATTCGCCAAAAACTTCTTTTACTCTCTCTTTGTAATCCGTTGCGACAGTTATTTGATAATTCCTCCTTTCAAGGATGAATTCCGCCGCCTTATCCATGTCAGCGTCGAAAATAGGGATATTTCTTGAATCAATATCAATAACTTCGTTTGTTTCGTCGGATAAGAAGTTGTTGAGCGAAATCTTTTGAAACCCAGCTGTTTTTTGAATGATTTCTGTATCAGTAAAATGGTTAATTTCTTTTAACGGTTCAATTAGGTTAAGCTTTAATCCTTCATTGTAGGAATTGATTAAACCTTCGTCAATTTGTGTAAGCTTGGCTGTGAGTTCTGCATATTCGTCATAAAGTATAATATAGTCGTCAAAATAGTCTAAAATGTTTACAAGATTGGAATTAAAATATGATTGATAAACATTTATCCCCTCAAAATACCCTTCTTCGTTAAATTGTTCTTTTAATTTTGGTGAGAATTCTTTCGGCGGTTCTTGGGGCAAAATGAATTTATAAATAGGTTTAATATTTACCTCTTTAATCTTTTCTATCGATTTTTGAGTTTCGTTATTAAAGAATCTTATATCAACGATTTCATCTCCCCAAAACTCAATTCTTACGGGGTTTTCATCAAGAGAGAATATGTCTGAAATATCTCCTCTTATCGAGAATTCTCCCATATCGGAAACCATTGTAGAACGTTTATAACCAAGACGGATAAGGGTTTTTAAAAGCTCCTGCTGGCTTATAGAATCTCCTATTTTAAGATTAAGCGAGTTTTCTTTAAAAAATCTGTATTCCGGAAATTTCTCTGTCAAAGTTCTAACCGGTGCAATTACAATTTCAGGTTTGGAAAGAAGTATTGAAACCTGTTTTTGATAATCATAAATATTTCCCGGCAGCGTCTCGTATGGTGAAATATTTTGAAACGGCAGCAAAACAGATTCCAGATTGAAAAGCTTCTTCAAATCCGTCTCATACTTACTCCCTGCCTGCTCTGTAGATGTTATCAGGAGAATTTTTTTGCCGGATAGTCTATAAATATACCTCAATAGCAAAAGCCGGCTGAAAGAAGTTAATCCGGTCAATGTAAAACTTTTTTGTTTTTTTATATTTCTGACAAAGGTGTCAAAAAATGAGCATTGTTCTAGTTTCATTCTTTAAAATTAGGGCTTTCGTAGTCAATTCCCATTTCTTTTATAGCAGAAATAAATCTTTCAGCGCAGGAGCTTTGAACTTCCGGCGGCACAACCCTTAAGATTTCTACGGTTTTAGAAATAATAGGATCTTTGTCATACCATCTGGAACCGTTGACGGGCTTAACTAAATCATAAAACCTATCAAGAGCTTCTTTAGAAACTTTTTCTTCAAGCTTATCTAAAAATACTACAGCATGTTCTCTGAGCTCATCCTGATAGTTTTTTAAAAGTTCAATAACTTCCAGCAATTTAGGGTCATGATCATACCATCTCTTATAAGCGGGACTCATTCAGCACCCCCTTAGTTAAATTAGTAACTTCACTATCATCATATCTGATGATTTTTGCTCCAAGCTGGCGCAATTTATATTCAAAAGCTTCATAACCTCTGTCAATGTGGTGAAGCTTTTCAACATTAGACTCCCCGTCTGCCATAAGAGCTGCTATAACAAGTGCTGCGCCTGCTCTTAAATCACTTGCGGCAACGGTTGCACCTGTAAGGTTTTTAACCCCTTTTACTATGGCATGGTTTCTGTCCTGATGAATATCAGCGCCCATTCTTCTTAAATCCGGAACCTGCATAAATCTGTTTTCATAAAGACTTTCAGTTATAATACCGACTCCGTTGGCAGTTGTAAGAAGTGTCATTGCGATAGCCTGCAGGTCAGTCGGGAATCCCGGATAAGGCTGGGTTACAAAGTTTATTGAATTAAGTCTGTTTTTGCAGCTTACTTCTATTACAGTAGGTTCTGCAAGTTTAATACTTGCACCCATTTTGATTAACTTATCGTTAAAGAATGTTAAATGAGCAGGATATACGTTTCTTATAAGAGCTTTACCTCTTGTCGCAACAACAGCTGCCATGAAAGTTCCGGCTTCAATTCTATCCGGAATTGTTGTATATTCTGCAGCATGCAAACTTTCAAGTTTCACGCCGTTAATTACGATTTCTGATGTTCCGGCGCCTGATATATCAGCACCAAGAGTGTTTAAGAAGTTTGCTAAATCAACGATTTCAGGCTCTTGAGCTGCATTTTGAATTCTTGTTGAACCTTCAGCTGTTACAGATGCGAGCATAAGGTTTTCTGTTGCGCCTACTGACGGAATATCTAAATAAATATCTGTACCTTTAAGCTTTGGTGCTTTGGCATGAACATAACCGTTTTCAATCTTGATTTTAGCTCCCATAGCTTCTAAGCCTTTGATATGGAAGTCAACTCTTCTTTCGCCGATAGCGCATCCGCCCGGGAGAGCTACGATAGCTTCTCTGCATCTTGAAATTAAAGCGCCTAAGATTATAAAAGATGCTCTCATTTTACTTACAAGCTCATACTTGGCTGTAATTGATGTAATATTTGAAGCATCGATTATAACGGATTTTTCTTCTCTATTATAATCATATTTTGCCCCTAAATCAGATAACACGTTGAGCATAATTTCAACGTCTGTTAATTGAGGCACGTTATAAATTTTTGTGGAGCCTTTGACAAGAATAGTTGCGGCCAAAAGTTTGAGAACAGAATTCTTGGCGCCGCCAATGGAGACTTCGCCTTTCAATGTTTCTCCGCCTTGAATTTTGAATCTCTCTGCCAAATTTCCTCCAATCTACAATATAATAATACAATCATTATAAGTTGTTGTAAAGTATATATTTATCTTGTATTAAAACCTTCCTTTAGACAAATATGTTAATATTTGTAACAAAATTTCCAAAAAGTGTTATTAAATTAGTAAAATGTGGAATATAGAAGTATATACGGATATGTAACTAAGAAGGACAAGAGCAATGAAAGAGCACTTTGGTGTTAATAGAATAACGCCTGTAATCCGCTCCTTGACGCCGTTTGAGCAAACGGGGGAGGACTAAAAGCTGTTATGTATTGCTCTGCTGAACATATAACCCCAAATATAAATAGATTCCGGCTCGAAGGCCGGAATGACGGTGTTGATTTCCATCCTCTCCAACGGGGAGGGAAGGTTTTCTTAGCGAGCAGAGTGAGCTTAGAAAACCTGGAGGGGGTAACCACCTATTCACGGATTCCAAATAGTTGTGCTCATCTTGAATTTATTTCAGGATCTTCCCCGATACTCCAAATCGGCAAGATGCTGAAACGAGTTCAGCATGACAGGGTATTTCCCGATTCACGGCTCACGTCTCATGATTCCTGCGGTTTCAATCTCTCCCGATATTGCAGTTTTCGCAAAGCTCAAACGCAATATCTCCCTCTCCTAAGAGGAGAGGGTAGGGGTGAGGTATTAACCGTAGTCACCCAGTCACTTAATCACTCAGTCACTCTCTCTGCCTCACGCGAAAGAGAGGTGTTAGTATGGTAAGTATTAACACAAACCTTTCGAGCTTGATAGTCCAAAACAGTTTGTCGAAATCCACAAAGTCTTTAAATCAAGCGATAGAGCGAATGACGACGGGATTTAAAATAAACCACGCAAAAGATAACGCGGCAAACTATTCAATCTCAACAAACATGACCACCAGAATCGGAGCGTATGAAGTAGCGGAAAGTAATGTAATGATGGGATTGGATTTACTTTCCACAGCGACATCAAGCTTAGATTTGATAAGCAGTCATTTAACACGCTTGAGAGCTCTGGCAGAACAGGCGGCAAACGGAACGTACGGCGATCAGTCATTGAGTGCGATTCAATCGGAGGCGACAGCACGGTTGGCGGAAGTAAGCCGTATAATGACGAATACGGAATATAACGGTATAAAACTATTTGGAGATTCACCTGCTGCAGGCTTTATTGAGGAAGTCACTCCGTTGACTGAAGAAGAAGCTCTTGCCCAGGGCTATACCGTAATAAAGACTGCGGATGAGCTTCAGGCTATGGCAGATGATCCTAGCGGGAAATATATCCTAATGAATGATATAGATCTTTCAGGATATGCTTGGGAGCCTATCAATGGAAATGATTATACTGGTGGTTATTTTACAGGTGAATTTAATGGAAATGGATATGTAATTAAAAATCTCACAATCAATAATCCTACTTCTTATGCTCAAGGTTTATTTGGTTATGCATGTTACGGCGCAGTGATAAAGAATGTTGGACTTGAGAATGTAAATGTAACAGGAAAAAGCGACGTCGGAGCTCTTATCGGTTATACAGAAGGTGCTGCTAGTATTACGAACTGCTATGCTACGGGTAATGTATCGGCCAGTGAAAGTACCGCTGGCGGGTTAGTAGGATGGAATCTGTATAGTGACATTGTTAACTGCTTCGCAGATGTAACTGTAATTACAACCCGAGACAGTGGATCCGTTTTTGGTACTGGCGGGTTAATAGGTTTCGGAGAATTTATGAGTATTACAAACAGCTATGCGGCAGGTAATGTAACCGGAAACGAACGTGTTGGCGGGCTGGGCGGAACATTGGATGGAGTGTCAATTTCACATAGTTATGCTACCGGTAATGTGAATGGCAGCAACTGTGTTGGCGGCCTTATAGGGTATCTTGCCACTAACACAGGTACAAACTCAATTAGTAGCAGCTACGCAACCGGCAATGTCACAGGTACTAATAATGTTGGAGGTTTAATTGGTCTGGCATGGGTTTACTACGGAAACATTACCATAGCCGACAGCTATTATGATGCACAGGTGGTTGGACAAACATTAGGTATTGGTACATCCAGTACAGGAAATGGTCGCACAATCACAGGTGATGCGGTTGGGGTAACAACATCTGAACTCAATCAGCTTATATCAGACGGAACTCTGCCGTCGTTCGCAAGCAACAATGATGATATTTCAGTAACACTCCAGATAGGCATTGACAGCAGCGAACATTCATCAATAAGTTTTGATACAAGCTTTGCCATGAATTTGAGCATAAATTTATCAACCTCAGCCGGAGCAAGAGCAGCTCTTACAACCTTGGATGAAGTGTTAGCACAGGTGAATGCGAAACAAACCGAACTTGGCGCAGTGACTAATCGTCTTGAGAGTGCTTTAGATGAAATCTCAATACAGTATGATAATCTTGTTTCTTCCCGCTCAACTCTCCGTGATGCTGATATAGCGGAAGTATCAAGCGAATACATCCGACAGCAGATACTTCAGCAGGCAAGCGCAACTCTTCTTTCCACGGCTAACCAAACTCCTTCAATAGCGCTGCAGTTGTTATGATGGTCGTGAAGTGTGAGCCGTGAATCGTGAATCGTGAGCCGTGAATAGTGAATAGTGAATAGTGAATAGTGAATAGTGAATAGTGAATAGTGAATAGTGAATAGTGGTAGGTGTCTATTGGGGTGATTGAACCCCCTCCCGGATTCCTACGCTCACAAAGTTCGCCAAGAAATTCTACCCTCCCCGAGGGGAGGTAGTAGTAATGACATTAAAATACGTGCTTGCTATAACAGAACCCTAATTCTTGCCAATTACATCTTTCATATATTGCCGAACGGCCGGAGTAATCAACAAATCCGGTTCTTCCATACAAAATTCGTCTAAAGTATTTATCCCTTTTCGGCTTTCACCTATTTCAATATAGAGCATTCCGAGCTGGATTCTGGAAAGAGGGTCTGTCGCTGTCTGCAGCTCTTTTAATTTGCTTTCTGTTATTCCTAAAAGTTTATAACATTTTATTAAGTTCTTATGATACTGCAAATTAAGGCCGTACAGCTTAATTGCATTCTCAAAGCATGGTCTTGCCTGCTCAGGGTACCCGATAAAGATATAAGTCTCTCCCAGATTGTTATAAAAAATAGCAGAAGCCTGTGTGGACGGTGATAAGGATATTGCTATTTTAAACTCCTGAATCGCTGCATAATAAATTCTGTCTTTCAGGTAATTTAATCCCACGTTATTGTGGTAAAAAGCATCTTTTTCAGCCTGAATTACATACTTATCCGGTTTTTTATATCCGGAGCAGATGATAATTACTGCTATAAATAAACATGCAAATATTCTTTTTATCATAAAAGTGATAACTCAAGTCCTTCGTATGCCATTATTGCATTTTCATCAGAATATTCTTCAGCCAAGGAATCAAGTTTTTCGTCATTGTATCCCGGATCATAATGGAAGAATACCATTTGTTTTGCACCGATTTGTTTTTTACAGTCCAGAGCCATTTCAAATGTAGAGTGTCCGAAGCCCTGTTTAGGTACGTAGATGCTCAAATAATCTTCTGTTGAGTATTGGGCATCGTGGATTATTAAATCACACCCTTTTGCAAACTTAATAAGTTTTTTATCCCCTCCAGGATAGCTTTCTTTATCCGTTGCATATACGAGGGTTTTACCTTTGTAAGCAATTTTGTAAATAAATACACCGTTTTGCGGGTGGGCATATGATTTATAGCAGGTTATAACTACATCATCTTCCGTGAAATCTCCGTCTTGGAGCTCATTTACTCTCTTGATTATAGGGAATTCTTCTCCTTTTTTAAAGATTACATAGTTTGTTTCATTTAAATCCCTTATTCTCAAATCTGCTGCGATGTCTCCTAAATCTAGCGGGAAAGATTTTGTAAATAATAACTTAGCCAGCTCCTGCTCCAACGTTTCGTTATAATTTACACCGCCAAGCAAGGACATTCTGGTAGATGAAAGGTGCGACGGTCTGAAAAACGGAAATCCTTGAATGTGATCCAGATGAATATGGCTTAAGAGAATGGAACATCTTACTGGAGTTCTGTCTGTAATTGTTGTCCCGGACTCAATGTATTTTTGCATAAGTTCGTTTCCGAGACTTATTAAACCTGTTCCGGCATCAAGAATAATAAGATGTCCGCCGACTCTTACTTCAACGCAGGCCGTATTTCCGCCATACTTTAAAAAATCTTTGTCCGGTACCGGATAACTTCCTCTTACACCTCTGAATTTAATTTTAAATTCTTCCATCTTCTAATCCTTATATTTTTTCAATTCGTATGTAGCATTTCTGTCTTTTTCATCTCCATATGTAAGAGATGAGTTTAATAATCTGAGCTTTGAACGTGTCTGAATATCTTTTAAGTTCGTTTCTTTTAAGAATACATCAACAAGCACCTTTTTTTTGTTTGAGTTGATGTTAATAACTCTGAATGCATTCGGGTATGTTACCAAAGAAGGTGTTGAAATATATAAAATATTGCCGTCCTGTTTTACTTTGGTTGTATGGTAGTGTCCTTGTAATACAATTATCGGATTTTTATGCGTATTTAAAATTTCTTTGACTTCGGTCTCATTTAAAAGTTTGTGATCTGAACTCGGATAAGGTTCCGTAAATGGTACATGGGTACAAATAATTACAATATCTTTTCTTGAGTCCTTAAGCTCTTCTTTAAACCATTCAAGCTGTTCTTGAGAGATTTCTCCGTTTGTTGTTATTTTGTAATCAATAATGCTGTCAAGGCAGATTACACGGAATCCTTTTTTAGGGGTGAATGCGTAATATGGTTTATCCGGAATATCTTTGTTTGAGTTATGAAGAATTTCCATAAATTTTGATTTAGTCAACGGTCCGTCTATCGCAATATCATGGTTTCCGTCTATTGCATACCAGGGGTAAATGAGTTTACCTGCATGACTGATAAATTTCTCCAGCTCACTTATCTTTGGTTTGTTAACCAGATCCCCTGTAAACATTACAAAATCGTATGCGCCGGATGTGTTAATCTGCAAAATTACGTCATCCAGAATTTCAGCAGAGTTCTTTAAAAATTTGTAGGAGGTATTTTCTTCAAAACTTGAAAAATGAGCATCGCTTATCTGGGCTATTCTAAGGTTATTATTTGCGGCGGTGCAGACCTGAGAACCTATAGCGCATGCTACTATAATAGTCAGGACAAAGTTTACAAACTTTGAAAAGAAACCCTCTCTTTTTTCTTTTACATAAGATTTTCTGCTCATAGTTATATATAATAATCCATTAATACAAAAAAATCCAGATTAAGTAATTAAGATAACTTGTGGAAAGTTATACTTAGTGCTAACATTGGATGGGGTGAGAGAAATGAAGAAAATACTTTTTATAATTGATAAAATTGAGCTTAAATATTTTGAATTTAATAATCTGGTTACAAATTTCTGGATGATTAAGGAGTTTTTGCTCAGAGGAAATGAAGTAAAAATTGCAACTATTCCGGGACTTTTATTGAGAGGTAAAAAAGCTTTTGTCAAATGTTATGAAACATTTATTGATAAAGAGAATATTTGTTACAAAGATGTTCCGGAAGAGAGATTGATAGATGATTTTGACCTTGTTATGTTTAGACCGGATCCGCCTGTGGATATTGATTACATCAATGCAACATATGTATTTGATTTTGTTAACCATCCTAGGGTTGTAAATTCCCCTTCCTCAATTCGGGATTTTAATGAAAAGCTTCATAGTTTAAGATTTAGCGAATATATGACCGATTGTATTGTCACAAGCTCGCTGAAGGATATAGAAAGTTTCCTTAAAGAAAATAAGCAGATTGTTCTAAAACCTTTGAATCGCTGCTTTGGATCCGGGGTAATGTATCTTTATGAAGGCGATCCTAATACAAGGACAATTATAAACACTTTAACTAATAATGAATCTACCTTGGTCATGGTTCAGAAATTTATTCCGGATGTGAAAAAAGGAGATGTACGCGTCCTGACTCTAGGAGATAAAGTCCTTCCATATACGGTTAAGAAACTTCCCGGCAATGATGATTTTAAATTTAATACGCATAATGATAATTTTTTGACAAAATCTGATTTAACTGCCGATGATATAAGCCTATTTACTCCCGTTGCCGAAAAATTAAATTCTATGGGGATTCAAATGGCAGGTTTGGATGTTATTGATAAAAAAATAATTGAAATTAATGTAACAAGTCCATGCTACTTTATAAAAGAGATTAATTCAATTTACGGCTGCAGTCTGGAAAAAGAAATTTGTGATTATTTATTGACTCCTACCTTGTTATCCGTATAAATATAGTGTATAATTCAATTATATGATGTATTCAGAGTAACGAACTCTGGTGTATATTATTAATATGAAATGGTTTAAATAAGAAGGATTATTATGAAAAAGAAAATTTTGATGCTTTTGACTATAGCGGTATTATTTTCAACAGTAGGGTTTGCAAGTGCTAAGCAAACTACAACTACTGAGCTTTCCGGCTTAATAAAAATGTATAAATCCGGAAACTATTCAGAATGTTATGTAAAGCTTACTGATTATGTAAAAAAAGACCCGTCTAACGCTCTTGCTTATTATTATTTAGCAATGTCATCAGCTCAAATAGGAAAAAAGACAGAAGCTATCGCTAATTACGATAAAGTCCTTGCTTTAACATCTCCTGATGGTAATTTAGGCAGATACGCGACTAAAGGCAAAACTTGTCTTGAAGCCCCTGATAAGTGTCAGGACTCAACGTATTCCTCACCATTAGAAGAATTTATCAGAAGCAAAAATGCTACTGTAACTGATCAGGTTCGCAGCGACTATGAAAGATTAAAAATTGAAAATATGATGAGAGAAATTAACAGAAATGATAATATTCCTCCTCAAGAATTTAAAGAATATAAGGATTTTTCAAGCTCAGTTCCTACAAATGATGAAATTGTGGCTGCTCTCAGAACCCTTCAAAGAGCCGGTTTAGGAGATCTTTTCTCAAATAACTATCAAAATGATTTATCTCTGCTTACCGGATATCAAAATCCTCAGCAGAACAATCAGTTCTTTAATATGATGGGAAATCCTTCTATGAACCCGCAATTAATACAGGCATTATTAACAAATAACATGTCATTAGGATTCTAATTAATGAAAATAAATACGATAAGATTTGGTGAAATTGATATAGAAGAAGACAGAATTTTTAATTTTGTCCTGCCTATAATTGGTTTTAATGAATTAAACAGGTTTGTTTTACTTGATTTAAATAAGGATAATTTTTTTAAGTGGCTTCAGGCTGTTGATGATCCTGCTTTAGCTTTTCCTGTTGTATCAATATTCGGGCTAAATTTGGACTATTCAATAGATTTGCCGGACAATGTGGTAGAAATTTTAAAGATTCAAAAGGTTGAAAGTCTGCTGGTTATGAATATAGCTTCAATACCGCAGGATAATCCGCAGGGTACTACTATTAACCTTCTTGCCCCTTTGATATTTAATCTTGATGAGCAGCTTGCAGGGCAGGTTGTGTTGTCAGGTTCAGGGTATGATATAAGTTTTCCTCTTTTTAAGAAGAATAGTTAAGGATAGAAATGCTTGTAATAACCAGAAAAAACGGTCAAAAAATAATGATTAACGACAATATTGAAATAACTATTGTCGAAGCTAAGAACGGCTCTTGTAAAGTTGCTATCAAGGCTGATAAGGATGTAAAAATCTACAGAGAAGAAATTTACCTGCAGATTAAACTTGCAAACCTTATCGGAAAAGAGACGAAAGTTAATACTGTTGATTCTGTTGCAACAATGCTTAAAGATGAAAAATTAACAATTAATGATAAGATTCAGGCTTCTCCTAAAACCGAGGATGAGGTTATTGTTGATGACGAGAAAAAGTCAAAATCAATTATAATAAAGAAAAATAAAGATAATTAAATATGTTCTTTTTTAGTGAGAATAGTGATAATGTGGCTTTCAAACCCGGAAGCTTAGAGCATGCTTATCTGGCGATTTTAAATGATGATTTATTGAGTGCCGGAAAAGTATTCTCCTCCTTAAGCTCGCCAAGAGCCAGATGGGGGAAAGCTTTGGTAGATATTTTATCAGGATACATTGAAGAATATCCAAGTTATTTTGAAATTCGGAACTTTCTGGAAATTGATTTAGATTTTCTTTTAAAAAATGAAAAGATTGATTATGTTGAACAATTTTTAGGTGGAGTAGATCTTCTTGCCGATATTAATAATGAAACTTATAAATATGTTGCGAGAGTTATGTATGAAAATAAACTCTATAAAGTCTGCAAGGAGTATTTAGATAAATCGAAAAATCTTTTTTATAATGATCCGGAGCTTCATTTTATTTATGCGAAATACTATCTGAATTTCGGTAATTATAATGAAGCAGAGTATCATATTGACGAGTGTATAAAAATTTTACCGGACTATTATCCGGCCAAAGTTTTGAAGCGCGAAATACAGGCTCAATTGATGTAAGTTAAGATTTTTTGTATAATATTGTTATGAATAGAGCTAATTCGGATAGTTTTGAATCAGGACAATTTTTCGGAAAAAATACGGAATCGGTTTTTTCTGATTCGGTATCTTCTGAAGGAAATTTCTTCTTAACTGGAGAAGTTAACTTGCTTCCTCCTGAACCTGCCAGAAGGCTTAATGATTATGATTCGGTTCTTTTAGAAGAAGATGCATATAAAGAGGTTTCTGATGATTTATTTAAAATTGAGTATAAAATCGCCAGAATAGAAGAAGAACTAAAAGATGTTGATAATAGAATTCAGTCAGCCAGAGATATTTATGACTACGATCAAATAGAGAATCTTTCAAACAGAAAGAACCAGCTTAAGGATGAACGTGAAAATTTAGTAAAAATGTATAATGAAATGAGTCTTTCTGCAAAAATAAGCGATAGTATTCTAAATATTTTCGGTGGCAGAGGAAAGCTTGATGGTAGATTACCTAACAGTATTAAAGCTTTACAAAAAGGAGTTAAGGCTTTTTCGGAGGTAGTGCTGTCTAAAATGCCAAAAAAAATCTCTTCTGCATTTGAATTAAAGAAATCTCTTTCAAGACTTGAGAGCATAAATAAGAATGTTGATGAGCTTATCAGTATGAATATTCCTTATGGTGAAAATATCGATAAATACGAGCAGTTATCTAAATACATTATCAGGGCAAATTCAATACAGAATAATATTTCAAAAATGATAAAATAAAAAAGCGGACTCTGTGGAATCCGCCCTGTAATCTATAACACAATACAAACCATAATTCTATTTAAGCTGATAAAGATTTTTTGTGTGGAAAGTATATACTTTTTGTTACAAAATTTTACGTTTAATTTAAAAGTTTCTCATGCTAAAATTACATTTATGAAAAGAAAACCCGTCATAGCAGTAGTAGGAAGACCAAACGTTGGTAAATCAACTTTTGTTAACCGCCTTGTAGGAAGGCGGCAGTCTATTGTTGATGACATACCGGGTGTTACAAGGGACAGAATTTATTTTGACGTGGAATGGCAGAATAAAAACTTTACTGTTATTGATACTGGTGGTATTATTCCCGGCGATGAAGATGAAATTATGGTTTCAATCTATGATCAGGCTAAAATAGCTTGTGAAGAAGCCGATAAAATTATTTTTCTGGTTGATGGAATAGAAGGCGTCACTCCTGTAGATGAAGATATTGCAAATATCTTAAGACAATCAGGAAAACCTGTTTTTCTTGCTGTAAATAAAGTCGATTCAAGTTCTCAAATAACAATGCTGAGTGATTTTTATTCGCTGGCGATAGGCGAGCCGATGGCAATATCAGCTTTGCATGGTTCAGGCGGAGTCGGGGATTTGTTGGAAGAAATTACTTCTGATTTTGAGATAGATGAAAGCGAAGAAGAAGATGGTACTATAAAAATAGCAATTGTAGGACGGCCGAATGCCGGTAAATCTTCTATTGTTAATGCTCTTCTTGGTGAAAAAAGAGTAATTGTATCTGATATTTCCGGTACAACCAGAGACAGTATTGATTCAAGACTAAAATTTGAAGATAAAGAATTTGTAATTATTGATACTGCAGGTATTAGAAAAAAATCCAAGGTTACATACGGGGTAGAAAAGTTTGCTGTAGATAGAGCAATTCGTTCTATTCGCGAGTGCGATGTCGCTTTAATGGTAATAGATGCAACAGAGGCTGTTAATGGAATTTCTGATCAGGATAAAAAAATAGCTTCAATTATTACGGAAGCCGGTAAAGGTATGGTAATTGCAATTAACAAATGGGACTTAATTGAGGATAAAAAATCTAATACTATTAATAAGTTTGACGCAAAACTTGCTAATGAAATCCCGTTTTTGGACTATGTTCCGAAAATTTATATAAGTGCAGAAACCGGGCAAAGGCTAAATCAGATATTTGCTAAGGTTGTGGAAGTATATGGAGAGTGCACAAAACGTGTATCTACCGGGCTTCTCAATAAGGTTATTAATGAAGCATATGCTCTTAATCCTCCGCAGACAATCAGAAACAAGCGGCTTAAGGTTATGTATACTACTCAAGCTGCAGTTCAGCCTCCGACGATTCTGCTTTTTGTCAACGATGAAAACCTTTTAAAGGATCATTACAAAAGGTATATTGAGAACAAAATCCGTGAGGCTTTCGGCTTCTTTGGTACTCCAATTCGAATTTCTGTAAGAACAAGAACTGAAAAATCTAAAAAATAACTGTTAATACATTTTTACAAGTTCCCGAACTTTTTTGAGAATCTTTTGAGCTTCAATTTGAGCTTTTTCTGAACCTTCCCGTATAATCTTATCAACTATTTCAGGATGAGCTTCATAGTACCGTCTTTTCTCGCGAATAGCAGACAATCTTTCATTAATCTTTGCTCCTAACTGCCTTTTGCAATCGGCGCAGCCTCTGAGGCCCTTTTCACATTCACATCTGACAGTATTAACATCCTCATCAGAACCGAAAATCTTCCAGTACTTAAATGCTACTTCGCATTCATCCGGATGTCCAGGGTCATCTTTTCTCATCCGGCTTCTGTCGGTAATAGCAGACATTACCTTTTTAGCGGTAACTTCGTCTGTATCAGAAATTTTGATGTCATTATTAAAGGATTTACCCATTTTGTTTCCGTCAAGGCCGCAGATAAGAGAACAATTATTTAAAAGCGGCTGCGGTTCTTTAAAGAAATCCGTATGGTAAACATTATTAAACCGTCTGGCAATATCACGTGTTAATTCTACATGAGCAACCTGATCCACGCCTACCGGTACAAAATCTGCATTAAATAAAAGGATATCAGCAGTCATTAAGACAGGATAGCCCATCAAACCGTAGTTAATCTGAGATGCAAAACCTTCTTTAGATTTAAGAATTTTTGCCATATCTTTAAGGGTAGGATCTCTTTCTACCCAGTTTTGCGGGGTAATCATACTCAAATATATATGTAATTCTGCAGTCTCCGGTACAAGAGATTGCAAATATATAACTGATTTTTCCGGATCAATTCCGCAGGCAAGCCAATCAGAGACAATATCCATTACATTCTGTCTTAAGTCATCCGTGTTATCGTATTTTGTAGTTAAAGCATGCCAGTCAGCTACCTGATAGAAGCATTGATACTCATCTTGCAGCTTTACCCAATTATCAATAACTCCGAGATAGTGTCCTAAGTGTAACTTTCCGGTTGGACGCATACCTGACATTATTGTTTTCTTCATATATTTACCTCTCTTTGACTATTCTATTATATAGAAAAATCAGCTATTCTCAAAACTTTTATTTCTCCGGCTTCCAAATCTGTATATAACTTGTTTTTTGAAGTCCTGTAGTTTGGCATTCCGTGTATAAGCTCAAGATTTTCTTTTTTCTTAATTCCGGGAACTTTTATGGTAATTCGCCTTTGACCTCGTTTTTGATCCAGGTTGCCTACAACTATAATAGTTTCTCCCTGATAACTTCTTGAATATGCAAAAACTTTGTCCTTATCAGCTTTTAAAGGAGTGAAGGTTCCCTTTGATATTAAATCTTGATTTTCTGTTCTAAATTTAAATGCTTTTTGGAAATTATTGGCAACTAATTTACTTTTTCCGCCCGGTTTCCGTGAAAAATTAAATATATCTAATTTCCCTCGGTGAACAAAGTAAAAATCATCATCAGTTTCAGTCATAGAAGCTTTTGTATTTGCCCAAGGATAAAGATAGTCATCTCCTGTAGAAAATCCGTCAATAAAATACGGATTGTAAGGAAGAGTCGCTTCCAGCCAGCAGATCATAACAGAAAAATTTTCTCCGTGGAGTACAACAGGACTGACTTCATCATGTGTAGTAAAAGACAGTATTACGCTTTTATTTTCAGGATAAGAGTTTAAGAGTTTATTATTAAATTGAACATGTCCTATTAACTCTTCGGAAGTCTTCCAGTCTTTCAGATTGAAAAAGCTTCCGTAATATCCGTCGAAGCCGGCGCTTAATAATTTGTCATAGGGTGTGAACGGCGCGTATTTGGAAGGCGGTTCTCTCCACGAATCAGAAGCTTCAGCTAAAAACAGAAAGTCATTATCTTTGTCTCTTGTATATTTAATAATCTCTTTCCAGAATGCGTAAGGCTTTATGGTTGCAACATCCGCTCTTATACCATCTGCACCAAGGTCAAGAACCATATCAACAAATCTTTTATGAGCATCCATAACATCAGTGTTTAAGTCATCTTCTTTTCCGACATCAAAAAGTCTTACATCCGTCCAGTCAGAAGGAACTATTGAGAGCTGTTTCCTGTCTTTCAAGAAGAGTTCAGGATGGGTCAAAAATAAGTCATAGGCTCCGCAGCTGGGGAGGTCTGCCATAACCTTTATCCCCCGTTTGTGGCATTCATTAATAAAGTATTTAGCTTGCTCTAACGGAGTCAAAGAGGATGTCATATCAACAAGTTGAGGATTTATACTCCAAAAATCCGCCATTGAATATAAGCAACCTGCTGTTCCGAGAGCTTTTAATTTTCCTGTCGGTGTAATCGGAAGAAGATGTATCGTATTTATATTTTTGCTTTTTAATTCATCTAATCGCTCTATAGCATTTATGAAGTTCCCGCTTTCTTCATCATTATCAATAATACCGTTTCCGTTTGTATCTTTTGCATTAAATGTTCTTAAGTTTATGGCACAAATAATAGCTCTGTTATTTAGAAATAATGTCCTGAGACCGGGATATCCAGCTGCATAAGCAGAGTTTGCAAATGCTAACGCTAAAAGAAGAACTAAATAACTCTTTAACTTCATTCCTACCTCCCATATGTTAATTTTATCAAATCAGTATTATAATTACAATATGAACTATTATTATAAAAGTACTAAAATAGGGTATCTTACTATAACTGAAGAAAACGATGCTATCACCAATATTTGTTTTGGGAAACTTGATTTTAGCGGTACGTATATATTATCTTCATTAATAAAAGAAGCTTTTAGGCAGATTGAAGAATACCTTGAGGGAAAAAGAAAAGAGTTTGATATAGAGATAAATCCAAAAGGAACTGATTTCCAAAAAATGGTATGGAAGGAACTTCTAAAGATTCCATACGGTGAGACAAGAAGTTATAAAGACATTGCAATAGGGATAAATAACCCAAAAGGTTCCAGAGCTGTCGGATTGGCAAACAACAAAAACCCTATTCCGATTATAATACCCTGCCATAGAGTAATAGGAACAAATGGAAAACTTACAGGCTATGCAGGTGGGTTAACTATAAAAGAAAAACTTTTACGAGTTGAGCATTGCTGAAATTGCTTCTGCTGCAACTTTAGCGGAATACTTATCGGATAATTTTTCCTTTACTCCTCCGAGTTCGCTAATCATTTTTTCTCGGCATTCTTTGTTATACAGCAGCTTTTCTGTTTCATAACAGATATTTTCTACGTTAAACTTTGATTGTATAAGTTCAGGAACAATATCTTTTCCCATAATAATATTAGGGAGAGAAACATTTTTGATACACCGGACCAGCAGGTAGATAAGGTAAAGTATCCATGGACCTTTATAGCCTATAATCATAGGAGTCTGATATAAAGCTGCTTCCAGAGCGACTGTTCCTGATGCCAGAATAAGCGAATCCGATACACTTAAAAGAGCCTGATTTTCGCCTTTTATTACTTTAAAATCCGTATTTTTAATATATTTATCAAAAATATCATCTTTCAGATTCGGTGCATGAGATATACATATTTGAAGTTCCGGATGCTGCTTCTTTAATTTTTTAGCAGCTTTTAGGAAAGTCTCTCCGAAGAATTTTAATTCAAGAGGGCGTGAGCCCGGAAACACAGATACAAGACGTTTAGAAGGATCAAGATCGTGTTCAGCAAAAAAATTACCCCTGTCAGCTTTTGGAGGAAGCTGTTTTACAAGCGGATGTCCGCAGTAGGTAACATCTATTTTGTACTCTTTGTACATATCCTCTTCAAAAGGAAATATACAAAGGACCTTATCTACATATTTTTTTATACCTTTTATGCGCCATTTTCTGCTCGCCCATACTTGAGGCGGAATGTAGTGAACAACTTTTATTCCGTGTCCTTTCAGACGTTTAGCCACTCTCAGGTTAAATGTCCCGTAATCAATTAACAAAACTAAATCAGGCTTATATTCATCAAGAATATATTCTGCAACGTCTTTTTCTAATCTTAAATGTTCAAAAGCCATTTTAAGGCTGAAGCCAAAAGCTGACATTTTGGAATGGTCACAAAAAAGTACCGCTCCTGCATTTTTAAGATTCTCTCCGCCAATTCCCTGAATTTCTATTTCAGGGTTGATTTCTTTGAGTAATTGTACGACTCTTCCGGCATGTATATCGCCTGAATATTCGCCTGTGATAACAAAAATTTTTTTCATATTAGATAGCCATTACAACGATATTATGCTTGTTTGCAAACTTAACAACTTCTTCTTTATCTACAATAATTGTTTCGCCGGCTTCTACCGCAATTAAATCTGCTTTATATTTTTTCATTGTTTTAAGGGTTCTTAACCCGATAGCCGGAATGTCAAATCTTTTATCTTGCGACGGTTTAGCAACTTTAATTACGCGGGAGTTTTTCTTAGCTATTTTGCAGCCTCTCTTTATGCAATTGTCGGTGCCTTCAATAGCTTCTACAGCCATAATCATTTTATCTTTTATTACAACCGATTGACCAACATCAAGTTTCCCTGTTTCTTTTGCAAGCCAGTAACCGTAGTTCACATCTTCTATTTGTTCCTGGGTAGGCTGAACCTTGCCGAGAACTCCTGACGGAATCATAAGATTTTTTATAAATAATGTCTGATCTAAAATGGTAATTCCTGCTTTTTCCATTTCTTCAATAATCATAAGCATAACTTTATCATCATTAAGTCTAATTGCTTTTTTTATAAAATCAATGGCTCTGGCATCAAATTTAGGACGTTTGATAAGGATAGTTTTACTTACTTTTCCTAAAAATGTAATTTGTTTAATTCCCTCTGCTTTAAGAGTATCTTCTATTTTTTGAACTTCTCCCGGGCAAAAAGAATATACTTTTGAACAATATTTTTTTAGTTGTGCATAGTTATCATTAGATAGTGATATAGCAACTACATCAAATCCGTTTTCCTTAGCATACTGTGCCATTTTAACAGGCAATAGCCCATCTCCAGCAATTAAACCCTGTTTTTGCTCTAGCGCAATAGACATTATTAAACCTACCTCCTAATCCATTCTTCATCTTTATAATACTATAAATAAATATGAAAGGTAAGTGGTGTTATAGTTTTGTAACAATAACTCCTTTATTTATGTGTAAATTTGTAGTATAATACTTTCAATATGAAAGGGAAAGATAAAGAGAGCAGTCTTATTTATATAACTCATAGTGCAGAGTTATTAATCTGGCTTTTTATTATTTTTCTGATTTTGTCTTTTTCTATTATGTGGGTTCGTATTAAAGAAAAGAATGATGAGAATGATTATCAGATTTTCCTTGATGATGTTGACGGTCTGATAGTAGGGTCGCCTGTCAGAATGATGGGGATTGAGGTTGGACATGTAACAAAAATTAAACCTATGGGCTCAGAGGTTTATGTTAAGTTTGTTCTTACTAATCCTGAGGTATATATTCCGCAGGGAACTGTTGTTACTGTTGAGTTTAGCGGTATGGCAGGTTCTAAATCTTTAGAATTGTATCTTCCGGAAGAAGATACTTATATAGATCAATCCGACCCATTGCTGGTGGTAATGCCTCCGAAACGTCTTCATGATGCGCTAGGTCTGTTAAATGAAATGTACAATAAGATAATGACAATTATATATTCTGCATCATCTTTTAGTGACAAGGTTAACTTTATTAATTTAAATTGTGGTACAAGTAATGGTAATATTGAACAGTTTTTGAGATATGCTGATGAACTCATAGACACGTCTAATAATAGAGTTGAAGAAATAGGCAATAAGCTGGAAAGCAGGCAAAAAAATGATAAATAATTATGTAAATTTAAAAGTGATATCAAATCCAATCGTAAATCAAAGCTTATGCACGCTAAGAGATAAAAATACGGATACTCAAGGGGTTAGATTAGCTGCAAGAACTCTTACCAGAATACTTCTATATGAAGCCACTAAGAATCTGCCCCAAACCGATATTGAAATTGAAACTCCGCTTACTAAGTTTATTACTAAAACAATAAATCAAGATATAACTATTATAATATCTCCAATATTAAGAGCCGGTTTGATTTTTACGGATGAGGCTGTTGATATTCTTCCTCAGGCGACGATAAGACATATTGGTATGTATAGGGATGAAAAAACCTTAAAACCTGTATGGTATTATAACAAAGTCCCAATGCCTGTCGAAGATCCGTCAAAATACTATGTTTTTATAACTGATCCGATGCTTGCGACCGGTAATTCTCTTGTAGAAGCAATTAATTTGTATGCTGAAAAAGGGATTCCGCAAGAAAACATTTGTTGCGTATGTATGATTTCTGCCCCTCAAGGTATAAAAACTGTTTTTGATAGATTCCCTGATATAAAATTAATTGTTGCAGCTGTTGATTCCCATTTGAATGAAAGAGGCTATATCGTTCCAGGAATGGGCGATGCAGGTGATAGAATATTCAACACATAATCCTCTAAATAATGTAAATTTTTGTAAATTTTTGTGATTGGAAAATACATTGAAGAAAACCGGCGCGTTAGTAGTATGATAGTAGTATGATGGATTTACAAGATAAAAATTTAACAAAAAGAGAAGTGGAAGTTCTGGAATTAATTGCGGAAGGATTCCTAAACAAAGAGATTGCTGAAAAGCTGTGCGTTTCCGTAACTACAATAAAGAAACATATTGAAAGTATTTATGAGAAATGGTCAGTACATAATAAAGTCCAAGCTGTAGTTTATGGCGTAGCAATCGGTATTATAGGTGTTCCTGATATTAAATAAATATTATTTAATTGCAAACTTAGATCCGATTTCTACAGGTACGTAATTTTGAATATAAGATATTGCTTCTTCAGGCGAGGATGCAATATAATAGAGTTTCTTTGCATTATCATTTGCAAAGTTTAGAAGAACTGTACTGTCCATAAACTCTATGAGTTTATCATAAAAACCGGCAGTGTTTAAAACAATTATAGGTTTATTGTTATATCCAAGCTGTTTTTGAACTATCATTTCGGAGAGTTCTTCAAGAGTTCCATAGCCGCCCGGTATAGCAATTACGGCATCTGATAGTTCATCCATTTTAGCTTTGCGTTCTCTCATACCCTTTGTTATATAAAAATCTTTACAATCATCAGGATTTGCAAACCCCAAATTTGCAAGTTTCTCCGGCATAATGCCTATTAACTTTCCGCCTGCTTCACTTACTGCGCCTGCGCATGCATACATTAGCCCTCTTCGACTGCCTCCGTATACAATATTCATTCCAGATTTTCCAATCAGAAGTCCAAGTTCTCGAGCTTCTTTATAATATATTTCATCCAAATCGTTTGAAGAAGAGGCAAAAACACAAATATTTTTTATATTAGTCAAAATTTCCTCCGATCAGATAATAATTAGAACAGCAAAGTCCGGTTCCGTTCTTAGAACAATCTTCTTTTTGAATTTTTAGAGGTTCTGCCTTACAGAATGGCTCAAATCTGTCCGAATATAGATTTAGACCGAAAACATCTTTTCCCCAGATATTAGGTTTTGAAGATCCGTTTACATCATACATTATATAACCTTTTAATCCATTATCCAGAGGCTCTGATAACATTTTATAAGCAAAAACTGCATTTGAGTATGTAACTTTGTAGTTTTCAAATTTATAGTCTTCACCAACAGGAACATTTCCGAAACTGTTTATTTTATATGCAGGGATATTTGTTTTCGTTTCATTGTCCATTATGGTTTGAAAAGCGGTTGTAAAATCTGTATTATTATCTTCAACATTAGTTTTTAATGAATAAAAAATGTTTGAGAAGTCAGATTGAACATTTCTCCATCTTGAAGTATTTTTTGCCTGAATAGTATCATCCAGAGAAAGCGGAGCAACCAGAATTGCCACAATTAAAAATATGACAAATAAGATTGAAACTTCAACAATAGTAAATCCTCTTTTCATAAAAACCCTCTCTTATTAAGATTGCGCCATATCCAGACGTTTTTTTTCTTTGATTAAGGTGTCATAAATCCACTCCGGAACAAAATTTTTGCCGAGGATTATCTGTCCGTTCATAATGTTAGGTGCGTGGAAATCTGAACCGCCCGTTACAATAAGTCCCAAATTTTCTGCCATAGAAGAAAAATATTCAACAATAGCCGGTGAATGTTTTCTATGATACGCTTCTATTCCTCTTAAACCGTAATTCATAAGTTCTTTTATTAGTTTTTCTGCAATATCAATATCATACGGGTGGGCTATAACCGGAACTCCCCCGGAATCATAGATAACTTCAACCGCATCAAACGGGGATACGGTTTTTCTTTCTACGTAAACCGGAGACGCTCTGTGGATATATTTGCTGTAAGCTTCCATAACATTACTTGTTCCGCCTGCGTTCGTAATAGCTTTCGCAATATGCGGGCGTCCGATACTGCCGCCTTCAGCAACCATGTTTTTCACATCTTCGTATTTAATTTTTATTCCTTCTTTTTTACTCAGGAGAGCAAGGATTTCTTTTGTTTGTTTGGTACGTGCCTGTTGTTGTATTTTCAATAGATTCTTGAAATCACTTTTTGTTACATCAGGAAAATACCCGAGAATATGAACTTCATATTCTTTGTAAAGTGTATTAACCTCAATTCCCTGAATAATTTTTAAATCAACTTCTTTGGTCTTGAGATAATCAACTGCAACATTATATGATAATACATTATCGTGATCTGTTAATGAAATTGCCTGTAAGCCGGCTTCTAATGCCAAATCAACGATTTTTTCAGGTGAAAAAACTCCGTCTGAGTAATATGTGTGGATGTGATAATCACCTCTCATGATTCACCTCCAATATCAGCCGCCAGAATCAAGGTTGACCTCCTTCTCATTTTCATTAGTATTTACTTTAACATTAATTCTGGTTATATGTGTTGCCTTAGTTCTATCAAAAAGAACTTCAACACCATTGACTTGGGCTTCGTTATTTTGTGCGACTTCATATCGTTCAGGAAGACTTGTTGCTAGCCTTTTGAGTGATGTAGCAAATTCCATTCCTATTACTCCGTTAGTAGCACCGCAGAAACCGGCATCTGTTATGTATGCCATACCATTTATAATAGTATCGTCTGCTGTTTGAACATGAGTATGTGTTCCGAAAAATCCCTTTATGAGAGCATTGCTTTCCGTGTTATATTTAGCGGAAAGATATTTTGCGAAACATATTTTTTCTGCGGTAGCTTCCGCATGAAAATCTATAAAGATACTTTCAACTCCGTCTTTCTGTAATCTTTCTATTTCAGATGTAACGATGCTCCACGGAGAATCAATCGGAGGCATAAACACTCTTCCAAGGGCATTTATTACACCTATTTTATGCCCGTTAATTTCAAATACTTGAGATCCGCTGCCGGGAGTTCCTTCCGGATAGTTAATAGGTCTTAAAAGATTTTCAGCATCTTCTATATAGTCGTGAATATCCTTTTTATCCCAGATATGGTTTCCGGATGTAAAGCAGTTAATTCCGGAACTATTTAAATCTTCATAATTTTTTTTCGTTAATCCGAACCCGTGAGAAGCATTTTCAATATTAGCTATAACAAAATCAGGTTTTTCGTCTGCAGAATTGAGGTAGGATTTTATAGCAAGCCTTCCCGGCCTGCCTGTAATATCTCCAAAAAATAATAATTTTATTGTTTCCATACCAAAACTCTATTTTATATCAGTAAAAGCAGGGAAGATTTCTTCCCCGCTTTTATTACTATTTCGCAATTTCTGTTGTTCTAAATTCTCTAACCACGGTGACTTTTATTTGTCCCGGATAATCGAGTTCGTCTTCAATTTTCTTTGCAATATCTCTTGCAAGTTTTTGTGAAGCGAGATCGTCAAACATTTCAGATTGTACAATAACTCTTACTTCTCTTCCTGCCTGTACTGCAAAAGACTGTTTTATACCTTCATAGCTGTTTACTATTTCTTCAATCTTCTGGAGACGTTTGATATATATTTCCAGAGTATCTCTTCTCGCCCCCGGTCTTCCGGCTGATATTGCATCTGCAAGTTTTACCAGAACAGCTTCTATTGTGTTAGCTGTAACATCATCATGGTGAGCTTCTATAGCGTGAATAACTTCCGGTTTTTCACCGTATCTGGAAGCTAATTCAACACCTAATTGAATATGGGTTCCTTCTTGAGTTTGGTCTACGGCCTTCCCAATATCGTGGAGCAGACCGGCTCTTTTTGCTACATTCACATTAGCACCGAGTTCAGCAGCAAGCATTCCTGCAATGTGTCCGACTTCAAGAGAATGCTTAAGTACATTTTGCCCGTAGCTTGTTCTGTAATACAAACGTCCGAGATTTTTAATGAGTTCTTTATTAAGCCCCATTATTCCCATATCCAGAGCAGCATTTTCACCCTCTTTCATAATTTTCTGCTCTACTTCTTCTCTTGATTTTTCAACGGTTTCTTCAATTCTTACAGGGTGGATTCTGCCGTCTTGTATAAGTTTTTCAAGTGCAATTTTTGCAATTTCTCTTCTAACAGGATCAAAGGACGAGAGAACAACAGCTTCCGGAGTATCGTCAATAATTAAGTCAACTCCTGTAAGTGTTTCTAATGTTCTTATGTTTCTTCCTTCTCTTCCGATAATTCTTCCTTTCATTTCATCATTAGGAAGAGAAACTACTGATACTGTAGATTCTACAACTTGTTCCATCATACATCTTTGCATAGTTGTAGAGAGAATTTCTTTTGATTTTTCAAGAGCATTTTCTCTTATTTTTGCTTCATTTTCTCTGATTAATTGAAGCTGCTCCTGAGCTAAATCGCTTTTGAGTTGTTCCATAAGCATTTTCTTAGCTTCTTCAGCAGACATTCCCGCGATTCTTTCCAGCTCAAGAGTTCTTTTTTGAACTATTTCATCAAGAAAATCTTCTTTTTCAATAAGCTGGTCTTTCATTTTATCAAGCTCAACTTCTTTGTCTGTGATTTCCTGAAGTTTATTTTCAATCTGATCTTCTCTTTTTGAAAGCTTATTTTCAATAGCTGCAAACTCTCGTCTGCGTTCTCTTTCATCTTCGTTAAGCTGTTCACGTTCACTTTGCAGGGCTTCTTTTGCTTTTATCATCGCTTCTTTTTGCATGATAGACTCTCTTTCCTGCAAGTCTTTCATACTTTGTTGGGTTTGCAGCATAAGATTTTTGTACTTAACTCTTTGCACTGCAATGACAGCAGCCAGTATAACCAATACAATAACTGCAACGGTCAGTAATGCACTCATTTAGCACCTTTTCCTTTTCTATTTTTTTATATATACACGA
>CALVCR010000081.1 GCA_944326125.1 Candidatus Gastranaerophilales bacterium
TATCACTCTTTTGGGGTTCTTTGTTTCAAACTCAGCACCACACTTAATGCACTTGTTTACATACATAATAAAAGCCTCTTAACCACAATAAAAAATTTCACTAAGTCTTAAATATCCTATCAAATAAAGTAATAATATGAGATTTAATCAAAATTAACGGTTAAATATAACCGAACATGTATATTATAATACAATTTTGAAATTTATCAAGGGGTTATTGGGCAAATAGATAGAAAAAGCCCGTTTAACTGTGAAAGTTCGTACTATTTTACAGGTTATATAAGCTTTTCGAATGCCTGAAATACACTGAGACCGTCTTTCAAATATGCTGCTGTATTTATTGCCCGCTCAGGGTGCGGCATCATGCCTATTACTTTATTCTTTTTGTCTATTATTCCCGCTATTTTCTCATCAGAACCGTTTATATCTTCACAGTATTTCATAAAGGTTTCTACTTCCTGTGTTTTCATATAATTCCCCTGATGGTGCGCGATTGGAAGTTTTATGATTTTATCTTCAAATTCTAAATTGACATTTCTTGAGATAAACTTCATAGAGCTGTTATGGGTCAGTACCCCGGGTAAAATGCCTGTTTCGCAGAGGATTTGGAACCCGTTGCAAATTCCTGTTATAAGAGTTTTGCCTACCGGAAGGCTCTTGACTGCAGTTGTTGTTTTAGCGAGTCTCCCCGATGAAACATAGTCTCCGTATGAAAATCCCCCGGGCAGGAAAATTATATCGTAGCCGTTTTTAATTTTTTCATCCTGAAAAATATACTCACTCTCCCATCCCATAAAATCGCAGGCAAGTTTTGTGTCCTTTTCGCAATTTGTACCTAAAAAAACAACTATTCCGGCTTTTATTTTTCCCATACTAATTCACTTACTTCCGTTATAGGGTTGCGTAGCAATTCTTCAATAATTTTGTTTACCTTTTTTTGGGCTTCTTCTTTTGTTTCAGCTATCAGTGAAAATTCGTAAAATTCCCCTGTTCTGAATTTAAAGCTCTCATTAAAAGAACTTTTTATGGATTCTTCAAGAGTAAGCCCGCGTACATCTTTAATACTGTCCTTAAGCTTAATAATAATATGTCCCTTATACTCTGTACCCATAATACGAGTTTCCTTATTTATTTCCGCCGTATCGTTTGGCAATAATTTCTTCTTTGCGTTCAAGTTTTGTATAGAGCTGGGAATTTATTTCTCCGCCTATAAGTATCAAAATAGATGTGTAATAAAGCCATACCATCATTACGGCAAAACCTGCAATTGTACCGTATACAAAATTATAAGTATGGAGGTTGTTAATATAGACCGAAAACAGCCAAGAACCCAATAACCAGGAAACACAAAAGAAAATAGAGCCCGGCAGAGCACTGTGTCTGCGGAGTTTTTCGTTCCCGCTGAAGTCCGGCAGTATGTAATAGCTAAGATATGCCATAATAAATAGGGTCAAAAATGCAACCGGCCAGCGGACAAATAACATTATGTTTGCAAAGTGCTGGGTCATTCCGAGGTATGTAACCAGAAATTTTATTATAACTTTACCGAAAACGATTAAGTTAACGCTTAAAAACAGTACAAGTATGTTTACAAAAACCATAATTAAGGCAAGAAGTCTTGAACATAGAAAGCTTCTTGTTTCTTTAACTTTGTATGCTCTGTTTAATCCTTTGGCAACAATTGCAACGGTATTTGTGGAAAGAAAAAGTGTTATGCAGAACCCTAGGACAGCTATTAGTCCGCCTTTTTTAAAGAAAAATACCTCGTTTAAGACAGTGTTTACTACATTTACGACATCATGAGGCATTATACTCTGCATAAAAACGAATATCGGCTGCATGAAATTTTGTTTTCCTATATATCCAAAGATGGCAGTAAGGAATAATAAGAACGGGCAGATACCTATACAGAGCATATATCCCATTTCGGATGCCATTCCGAAATAGTCATGTTCAATAACAGATTCTACTATATTTCTTAGTGTTTTAAATTTCACGTTCTATCTCTTTCAACAGTTTTTCAACAGACTCTTTAATGCCGTATTTCATGGTGCATCCTGCGGCAAAAGTATGGCCTCCGCCTCCGTAGACCGAGCATATTTTAGCACAATCTATGTGTTTCGATCTCATAGAAACTTTTGTTGTTTTAGAGTCTACTTCTTTTACAACAAAAGATACTTCGGTTGAATCTATTGCTCTTAAGGTTTCAGCTATTCCGTCCGTGTAATCATCTCCGGCGGAGAATTTTTCCAAATCTTTCTTATACACGGTTGTGTATGCAATTTTATTATCATTTTTAAATTCGGCTTTATTTACGCAGTAATTTTGAAACATTACGAGATTTTTTGTTTTTGTTTCGTAGCATAGTTTGTAAAGCCGATTTGGATCAGCCCCTGCTTCAACCAGTTCTGCGACTGCTCTGAATACGTTTGCAGAAGTGTTTTCGAAGCGGAAATTTCCGGTATCCGTCATTATTGCGGTATAAAGACATATTGCGGAATCTTTATCAATTTTCCAGCCGTGTTCTTTAAAATAATTGAAAAGGACTTCGCCCGTAGAGCTTGAATCCGGTTCAATAATGTTATAGTCTCCAAATCCCGGATTGGTTTTATGATGATCAATATTTACTCTGACTTTTGCCTTATTAAAGAAAATTTCTGAATCACGCACTCTCTCAATCGATGCAACGTCAAGAGTTATTACAAGGTCGTAGACTAGAGACTGGTCAAAGTATCTTTCAGCCAGATTTATATTAGGCAGGAATTTGTAGTTATAAGGAATGTTTGAAACAACATTCATATCGGCTTTAATCTTAAACCTGTTATAAATCATGGAATACATAGCGCACATTGAGCCCAGCGTGTCTCCGTCAGGGTTAACATGGCTTAATAATAATATCTTTTTTGAGCTTTTTATGATATCATCAAGATTACAATTCATTGCATTATAATATCACAAAAATGCAATCGTTAAGGAATCGTATGAAAAAAGTTCTCTATACAGATTTTGAAGGGGTGGAATCCGTCATTAGTTCAATGATGGATAATCCTCAGCTGAAAAAAGCAATAACAAGAACGAATTTGTATA
The DNA here is from genome assembly GCA_944326125.1 of Candidatus Gastranaerophilales bacterium. Taxonomy (GTDB): domain Bacteria; phylum Cyanobacteriota; class Vampirovibrionia; order Gastranaerophilales; family Gastranaerophilaceae; genus CAG-196. The sequence continues at coordinate 3,088 of CALVCR010000081.1, forward strand.
GCTTCTGGGATAAAATTCTGCCGGAAAAATTCAGGGGTAAGTCCAAACCTTATAGTATGCTTCCGGGCAGAATAATGGTTGTGGCCTGTGAGAATCCTGTCGTTGCACAGGAGCTAAGCCTGCATAAAATTATTCTTATGAAAAAATTTGAACCATATTTAAAGACTCTTAAAATCAAAGTCTCCGATATAAGATTCGATGCTAAAAAATGGAATCTGGTGGTTGGAGAATAATTTAGCCTCTAAAGAAAGACTCTAGTCAAGTGATTACCCTTTACCGCTGAATATGTTTATGATAACATCTTCATGATTGGAGAGGATATGTAATGATTAGTTTATTATTAAAGCTTATTGGTGACCCGAACGAAAAAAAAGTTAAAAAGATTCAAGGAATAATTGACCATATAAACGCTCTTGAACCTGAGTTCGAAAAGCTTACGGACGAAGAATTAAGGGCAAAAACTGATGAGTTTAAGGAAATTCTGGCAAAACGTCCGACTTCCGATAACGAAAAAGCTGACAGGATTTTAGAAAAAGAAGCTCTTGATAAAATCTTGCCGGAAGCTTTTGCCACAGTAAGAGAAGCCGGTAAAAGGGTGCTTAATATGCGTCACTTTGATGTACAGTTGATAGGCGGATATTTTCTCCATAACGGACATATTGCTGAGATGAGAACAGGTGAAGGTAAAACTCTCGTTGCTACTCTTGCAGCTTACCTTAACGCTCTTACAGGTAAAGGTGTACATGTTGTTACGGTTAACGATTACCTTGCAAAGCGTGACAGCGAGTGGATGGGGCAGATTTATAAATTCCTTGGGCTTTCTGTCGGTGTAATCCTTTCCAATCAGCATGATGCGGAAGAATTTGAACGAAAAAGAGCGGCTTACAGATGTGATATTACCTATGGTACAAACAATGAATTCGGATTTGATTACTTAAGAGACAATATGGCATCTTCTAAAGAAATGCTTGTTCAAAGACCGTTTAATTATGCCATAATCGACGAAGTTGACAGTATCTTGATTGACGAGGCACGAACTCCTCTTATTATAAGCGGCCGGGTTGAAAAATCAGCAGATACGTATACTCTTATGGCAAAAGTAGCCCCTCAGCTTGAAAAGAATAAAGATTATGAGGTTGATGAAAAGAATAAAAACGTTATTTTGACAGAAGACGGTATTGATAGGGCTCAAGAAATTATCGGCTGTAAGGATCTTTTTGATATCAACACTCAATATGCACACGATTTATTAAATGCACTTAAAGCAAAAGAATTGTTTATCAAAGATACCGATTACGTTGTCAAAGACGGCGAAATCATGATTGTCGATGAGTTTACGGGACGTCTTATGCCGGGCAGAAGATGGTCTGACGGATTACATCAGGCTATTGAGGCAAAGGAAGGGGTTGAAATTCAGGATGAAACCCAGACTCTTGCAAGTATAACTTTCCAGAACCTGTTTAGACTTTACCCTAAGCTCTCCGGCATGACCGGTACCGCAATGACGGAAGAAGCTGAATTCGGTAAAATTTACAACCTTGAAGTTACCGCTATTCCGACAAACAGAACCGATATCAGAATCGATTATCCGGATGTTATCTACAAAACAGAAAGAGCAAAATACAATGCTGTTGTAAATGATATTATTGAACAGCATAAAATCGGACGTCCGGTTCTTGTCGGTACAATAAGTATTGAAAAATCCGAATACATTTCGGAACTTTTAAAGAAAAAAGGTATAAAACACAATGTGCTTAACGCTAAGCAGCACGAAAGAGAAGCTTACATTATTGCACAGGCAGGACGTGTCGGAGCTGTTACAATTGCTACAAACATGGCAGGCCGCGGTACAGATATTCTGCTTGGCGGTAATGCCGAGTATCTTGCTAAAGAAGAACTTGAGGAAAACAGAGTTACTCCGGACAGTAAAAACTATGAAGATTTGAAGAATAAAGCTCTTGAAAGAGCCAGAAAGATTACGGAAGAAGAACACGCTAAAGTTGTTGAACTCGGCGGGCTTCACGTTATAGGTACTGAAAGACACGAGTCAAGAAGAATTGATAACCAGTTAAGAGGCCGTGCCGCAAGACAGGGCGACCCGGGTTCTACAAGATTCTTCTTATCGCTCGAAGATAACCTTATGAGAATATTCGGCGGAGATAAGATTACAAACCTTATGAATATGCTTAATGTAGAAGAAGATATGGCAATTGAATCTTCTCTTATCACAAGACAGATTCAATCCGCTCAAAAGAAAGTTGAAACATATCACTTTGATATTCGTAAAAATGTTCTTCAGTACGACGATGTTATGAATATTCAGAGAGAAAAATTCTATGCTCAAAGAAGAAAAGTTCTTGAAGGTAAGAATTTGACCGACGATATTCAATATATGATTGATAAAGAAATTGACAGACTCCTTAAGAGCTATATTACTCCGGAAATGAATCCGGAAGAATATATTCCTGAGGATTTGGAAACTCTTATTAAGGAACTGCATTCAAATATTCCGCAGCTTTCTTATATCTCTATTGATGATATAAAACCTTACAGGTTCTCCCGTATTTATGAATCTTTAAGAGATGCTGCTCAGAAAGCTTACAAAGACCATGAAGAAGAGATAATTAATTTTTATAACTCTATTATGGAGCAGTACAGCCCTGATGCGGAAAAACAAATTGCATTCAGCGATAACAATATAATGAGAAGTCTTGAAAGAGATGTTCTTTTGAGAGTTGTTGACAATCAATGGATTGATCACCTGCACAATATTGATATGTTGAAAGAAGGTATCGGACTAAGAGCTTACGGACAGAAAGATCCGCTGATTGAGTACAAAAAAGAAGCATATGACTTATTTAATAAGATGATGTATGAAATTCAAAGCAACACCGTAAGATATATTTTCCGTGCAAAATTCGGTATCCAGTTTGTATCAGGTGATGAAGTAAACGAAGTTGAAATATAATTTTACTAAAAATGCTTTATTCAGACCCTTGCAGACTTGATGTCAATCTATGTTTATAGTAAAATTTCCTTTGTTATTATCGTGGGTTTAGGAGATTATTATGCTGCAAAAAACGGTTGATTTTATAAACAAGAAGATAAAAGGCGAACTTGGTGATTTTGTTCCGGAAATTGGTATTGTATTAGGTTCGGGGCTTGGCGAACTTGCTGATGAATTCTGTTCGCTTGCAATTCCTTATACTGAAATCCCGGGTTTTGAAGCTTCTACTGTTTCCGGACATAAAGGAAGACTTGTATTTGCTCAAATTAACGGTAAAAATGTTGTAATGATGCAGGGTCGATTCCATTTCTATGAAGGGCATCCTATGCAGAAGGTTGTTTATCCGGTTAAGGTTATGAAAAAACTCGGGGTGAAAACTCTTATTGTTACAAACGCGGCAGGCGGCGTAAATCCTTCTTTTAATCCGTCAGATTTAATGGTTATAACGGATCATATTAATTTTATGGGGACAAATCCTCTTATCGGTGAAAATGACGACTCTATGGGTGAAAGATTCCCTGATTTGAGCAGTGTTTATACTCCGGAACTTGTTGATTTAACAAAAAGAACCGCTGATAAACTCGGAATTGATTTACAGGAAGGTGTTTATATTGCATTCACAGGTCCTTCTTACGAAACTCCGGCAGAAATCAGAATGGCTGGAACCCTTGGTGCCGATGCGGTCGGAATGTCCACCGTTCCGGAAGCAATTGTTGCAGCCTGGGCGAAGATGAATGTTATCGGAATAAGCTGTATCTGTAATTCAGCAGCAGGTGTCAGTGCTGCACCGCTTTCTCATTCCGATGTAATTCATGCGGCAGGTATTGCAAAAGACAGATTTAAAGTTCTTGTAAAAGAAGTTATAAAAGGATTATAGATGAGACTGGATAAGTTTTTAAAGGTATCACGCTTAATAAAAAGAAGAACGGTTGCAAACTCTGTTTCCGAGATGGGACGTGTTTTTGTAAACGGAAATCCGGCTAAACCTGCAAAACAATTAAAAATAGGTGATATTATTGAAATAGAATACGCATCCGGTAAAGAAAAAGTTGAAGTTTTAAAGGTTCCTGAAGGAAATGTAAGTATACAGGAATCATCAACGCTATACAGGGTTATAGAGTAGTAAGGAGTATCCTAAAAATGGGAGTTATTAACGAAAAATTTACTATTAATACTAAAGGAAACAACGATATTATTGATATCACAAAACAGGTTCAAAACTGTGTCTATCAACACGAATTAAGAGACGGTATAGTTTGTGTTTCCGTTCAGGGAAGCACTTCAGCCGTTACTACCATTGAGTATGAAGACGGACTCATTTTGGATTTAAAAGAAGCTCTGGAAAGAATCGCTCCTACAGGAAAAGAATATCATCACGATGAAATCTGGCATGACGGAAACGGGTATGCACACGTAAGGGCGGCTCTTGTCGGTAGTTCAGTTAATATTGCTCTTGTAGGCGGATTATTGAACCTCGGTACTTGGCAGCAGGTTGTGCTTTTGGATTTTGATAACAAGCAGAGGTCAAGAAATATAACCGTACAAATTCTTTTCTAAGCTTTGTATTATAATATAAATATGAAGTATAAATGGCTTAACAGAAAAGAGAATAAAAAACTAATAGTTTTCTTTAACGGATGGGGAATGGATGAAGCTGTTGTGGAACATCTTGAGCCGGAAGACTATGATGTATTAATGTTTTACGATTACAATAACCTTGAAACTGATTTTGATTTTTCGATTCTTCAACCTTATGAAAAACACCTTGTTTCTTGGTCTATGGGAGTAATGATTGCAACCCTTTTCCCTGTAGAGTATATTTCTTCTACAGCTATTAACGGAACTCTAAAACCTATTGATTCAGAGTTTGGCATTAATCCGAGAATATATGATTTAACAATAAGAGGATTTAACGAGCAGGGAAGAGAAAGATTTATAAGAAGTATGTTTGATTCTCCTGTTAATATAAAACTATCCAGAGATATTGAAAATCAAAAGTCAGAGCTTGTTGCAATTAAAAGTTATAGCGCTAATTTGGATTTCAAGTATACAAGAGTTCTTATAAGCGATAATGACAAAATTATTCCAACCCGCAGTCAGGAAAAATTTTGGAATATCCCTGCTAATTTGACAAGCGGACACTGCCCGTTTTTCATGTTCAAAAAATGGAGCGAAGGGGTAATGGGGTAAAGGGGTAAATATAGTTAGTAGGTATAGCAATAAACTACTCCGCTAAATGTAAAATGGGTAAAGGGGTAGGGGTAAATATAATGAAGGATAAAAATGAAAGATAAAGAACTTATTCAAAAGCGTTTTACCAAAAACCTTTTAAGTTATAACGAGCATGCAAGAATCCAAAAGAGGATGGCGGAAAGATTAGTAAGTTTTATTCCCCGGGATCGTTTTGATAATATCCTTGAAATCGGCTGCGGTACAGGTTTCCTTACCGGATTAGCAGTTAAGAAATTGAATTATAAAACATATACAGCCCTTGATATTGTAAAGGATTGCGAGAGTTTCATAAATGAAATTGATCCTGAAATAGAATTTGTTCATGCGGATGTTGAAGAATATCTTGATACACGGGAAGAAAAGTATGATTTAATTTTGTCAAATGCAGTGTTTCAATGGATTGAAGATTTTGAAGGATTTGTAAAAAAGCTTCTTGCAAGGCTTAACCCGGGCGGAGTTTTGCTTTTCTCAACTTTTGGAAAAGAAAATTTTCGGGAGATTTATCATATATCTGAAAATACTTTAAAATATTATTCTCCATTGGAAATAAAAGAAATGTTTGAAGAATTTGCCCCTATAGCGGAAGAAGAAATTCATATTATGGCATTTCAAAATCCAAAAGAAGTCTTAAAGCACCTTCATTTAACGGGCGTAAATGCAATAGAGTCCAAGCCGTGGACAAAAAGTGATCTTATAAAGTTTGAGAATAATTACCTGAATCTTTGCAATTCAAGACCGACACTTACTTACAATCCTATTTATGTGAAATTGCAGAATGAATAATCTTCCTTATACCTCATAATTCATAAAATATAGGACAACCGGTTAATATCCAATATCTGCTTCAATAGTGTAGAATGATTACAAATGAGGATAATCTTTAGGAGAAACTATTGGAAAGTATAAAAAATTCCGCCGCTGATAACAAGAACTTGAACTCTTATTATACAAATATTTTAAGTGTTTTATTCAAGGACTGTCCGGACGGAATTGTTTTTAAGGATAAGGATTCTAAATACCTTGCCGTGAATGATGCTTTTTTAAAATTTTACAGAATAGAAAATCCTAAGGATTTAATCGGTAAAAAGAGCTGTAAAACTTTATCTAAAGATAATCTTAAACTTGTTTCCGAAGTTAATTCTGCCGTAGAAGAAGAAAAGCAGCCGATAAGTTATATTATGAATGTGGAATCGGAGAAGGGTATTCCTAAGATTTATAATATTACGACGACTCCCATTCTTGATAAATTAGAATTTTTAGGAACTATCTCTATAGTTAAAGATGTAACGCATGAAGAAAGCGTTAAAGAAAGATTTGTCCTAAAACATTTTCAGCTGAAATCTCTGCTTGAAAATATTCCGATGCTTATTTATATGCAGGATAAAAATTTGAATTATATAGCAGGTACTAAACCCTCACTTAACTTTGTGAATGAGGGTTACGATGCTTTTTCAAATATTCATATAGACAAAACAAAAAGTGAAGTTGAAGATGATGAAGAAAATAATTTTGTTCTTGAGAATAACAAAATTCTTGTGAAAGAAAAAGAAGTAGTGGATTATAAAGGGGTTCCGCATTGGTATAAAGTTTATAAAGTTCCGATAAATGATTTCAATAATGATGTTACCGGAATAATAACTCTTGCAAATAATATTGATGCCGAAAAACAATTGAACACCCAGAGAGAAACCTTTGTAGCTTCTCTGGGTCATGATTTAAAGAATCCTACGATTGCTCAAATCAGAGGATTGGAGCTGCTCTTAAAAGGAGAGTTCGGAGAAATTTCACTTTCACAGCGGGAACTGGTAGAAATGGTTCTTGATTCCTGCCGGTATATGAATGGGATGTTGTCTACCCTCCTTGCAACATACAGAAATAATGAAGGACTTACAAAACTTAATTACAGCGAATTTTCATTGCCGGATCTTGTAATGGAATGTGTTTCTGAAATGATTTATGTGGCTAAAGACAAAGAAGTCGGAATATCAATAGATTCAAGTTTGAGCCCTGAAATAGTAAATGCTGACAGGGTCCAGATTAAAAGAGTTATTATGAATCTTTTATCTAACGGTATTAAATATGCTTATAAAGACAGTATTTTGAAACTTTCTGTTTACAAAGAAAACGGAAAAGCTTGTTTTAGTTTTGAAAATAAAAGTCCGTATATTCCGGAAGATAAACAAAAAGCTATTTTTGCCCAGTATGTTACTTATGCTGCGGCACATAAAGAGCTCGGAATCGGTTTAGGCTTGTATGCCTCCAAAAAGATTATTGAAGCCCACAAAGGTAAAATCTTTGTAAAGAGTTATAAGGATGATAAGAATATTTTCGGATTTAAAATACCTTACAAACTAAAAGAATCTTCTTGCTGCGATGAGGCTTGTTTTTAGACACTAACAGCATTCTTCTTAATAATTTCCAACAGCTCATTGACCATAAGTTCTTCGTATCTTTGAGCTGTCTCCTTATTTTCAGCTTCAAATCTTAATGTGAACACCGGTTCAGTATTGCTTTGTCTAATAAGAGCAAATCCGTTTTCAAAAACAATTCTCATACCGTCAAGAGTTATAATATCTTTGATTTTTGAGCCAAAGAAATCAGGATTTTCTTTTATAACTTTTTCAAAAGCTTCAAGAGTTGTTTTCTTCAAAGAGTTAGGGCAGGAAAGCCTTACTTCGCTTGAAGAGTATACGGAATTAAAAGGTTCTAACATATCAGAGATTTTAAAGTTAGGATTAGATTTTTTCTTTTCCGCAAGAATTTCAATAATTCTGCATCCCGCATAGATTGCATCATCAAATCCGTAGTATCTGTCTTTAAAGAAAGTATGTCCGCTCATTTCTCCTGCAAGCACTGCGCCGACTTCTTTCATTTTTGATTTGATATAGCCATGACCGGTTTTACACATAACTGCAATTCCGCCAAGTTTATCGATTGTATCATAAAGAACCTGTGAGCACTTAACTTCTGATACAATAAACGGCTTGATACCTTTGGCGTTATATTCTTTTATTATTCCCTGTGCGTAAATTAAAAGCAGCTTGTCTCCTGTAAGAGCATTTCCTTCTGAATCTATTACCCCGATTCTGTCACTGTCACCGTCAAAAGCTATTCCTAAATCTGCTTTGTTTTCAACAACGGCTTTTTTAATATCGTGAAGAGTTTTTTCATCACTCGGATTTGGATGGTGGTGAGGGAATCTTCCGTCAGGAACCGAATAAAGTTCAACGACTTCACAGCCGAGAGCTCTGTATAGTTTAGGCGCAACAACTCCCCCTGTTGCGTTAGCACTGTCAACAACAACTTTTATCCCTTCTCCAATTCTGCCGAAACTCTTTTTCATTGCTTCAATATAATCAGGGATTAAATCGTACTCGGTATATGTACCTTTTGGAGAAGCCGGCATTTGAAGATTGTATTCTTTTTCGGTTAAGATTTTTACTTCTTTAATCTGGTCTTCATTAAGGGATTGTTTAGCATAAGTCATTTTTAATCCGTTATACTGGCTGGGATTATGACTTGCCGTTATAATCATAGCGCCGGTTACCTGATTATACTTGGTAACAAAAGGCGGAAGCCCTACAACTTCTGAATAATACCCCAGAGGAGTTGGAGCTAAACCTAAATCCGCAACGTTTGCGCCAATTGATAAAATACCTTCCACCAAGGCTTTTGACAGCGCAGGTGAGTGTAAGCGCGCATCTCTGCATACGCTCACCCAGATATGTTCGTAATCTTTTCCTGTCTTTTCTGCAAGGTATTTAACAAAGCCTCTTCCTGTATAATAGAAAAGTTCCTCTGTTATATTTTCTCCGTATATTCCTCTGATATCATTCTTTCCAAAAGCTGTTAAATCCAACATAAATCCCTTCCTTTTTAGTATAATAATATCATGCAAACAACCAAATGTAAAAACAATCTCTATGGAATTTTCTTTGTTCTTCCGGCAGTTATCGGAACATTTATTTTCATTGTGATTCCAATTTTGTGCTCTTTTCTCCTTAGCTTTACCAATTGGGATTTGCTCGGTGATATAACCTATGCGGGAACAAGTAATTATAAAGCAATATTCAGTGAGCCAGTCTTTATTCAGGTTCTTGTTAATACGGTTGTTTATGCTCTGTCGGTTACATTTTTTGCAGTAGCAATACCTCTCGGGATAGCTGCGATTATAAATGAAAAAATTTGCGGCTCAGAGTGGTTCAAAACCATTTATTTTATACCGTTTATTACTCCTGCTGTTGTTATAGCAATCGTTTGGAGCTGGATTTTTGATCCAAATATCGGGGCAGTAAATATGTTATTTAAAACACATTATACCTGGCTTTTTGATACACATCTTGCCATGCCGGTGCTTA
>CALVCR010000082.1 GCA_944326125.1 Candidatus Gastranaerophilales bacterium
ATGTAAGAGTTATTTAATAAGAGAGAGTAAAAAAGATGACAGCATTATATGACGCAATCGAAAGAAATAAAAAACCTGCAGGAGCATTAGAGATTCCTGAAAACTTTCATTTTTACTATCTTAATAAGCAAGACAGACAAATGAGATTCAACAACGGCGGCGATCCAATATATGCTATTTTCGATAAAATCGATAACAGACCTCTTTCAAAGATTGCTAAAGATTTCGTAAGAGAATTAGCAGATGACTCTATCAGATTTGTTTCTACTTTATTAAAATAAGGGTGTCAGGGATGCTTGGTTGTGAATCATGACTGAGTGTGCTGCCAGAGTGAACCGTGAGTCGTGAAGCGTGAATAGTGGTTATTAAATATGCAGGTGCTGCGGCATTTTCTGACGAAAAATGCCTGAAGAGCTCCATCTCCTTAGGGAGAGGGCTGGGTGAGGGGGAAGCTTTAGTCACCTGGTAACATTCTTACAGTATTTGATTTTTTTAATTAATCCATTAAAATAGTTGTATGTTAAAGAAGAGTTTGTTATTCATAGCACTTATGCTTATTCTTCCTGCTTATGCTGATTATCAGCCGCTGTCGGATGAACCTATAAACAGTCCGGAAGAATTTGAACAAATGCAAAACACGGAAACGGAGGAGTCACCTGAGTTTGAATATCCTTCAACGGCGGCACCTGAACCTGTAGAAGTAAAACCGGCTAAAAATTATGCTGAGATTTACAATAATCTGCAGCCGGCTGATTTTTCGTATCAGCATGATATGGATCCTGATCAGTATTATGATATAAAGGATGCTTCCTGGTCTCCATATCCGCTGTTGAGGTTAAATTCATATCTTTATTTTAAGAATATTGCTATAGAACCGGGTTATTATTTACTTACACCGAGAGAACATGACGGCAAATGGTATGTTCTGTTCAAACAAAATGGAAGAGTTAATTATATAATTCCTGTTTATGAAAGGGATATTACTCCTGAATTTTTCTATGACGAACATATTCCAAAACCAAAATTAACCTGGGCGCAGAAAGTTCATACAGGAGTTCTCGATTTCCTCGGGAATTTTAAGAGTACAAAAAGAAAAACCCCTATACAATCTTATATGGAAATAAATGATTTGGAAAATTTCTTTGTTTCTGTAATTATTTATTATGGTTCACATAAATATTACACCATATTCAGAAGCATAAGATTATAGTTTTATAGCTGTTTTTCAAGTCTCTGCAGCCGTTCAAATATTTCTTAATGTTACGAAACTTGAGTTTTTTTGACCGATTTGTTACAATTCTTAATAAATCAAGGCAAAAAAAGCAATTTTTCGAAGATTAAATACTTTATATATACATAAGAGATATTTAATTAAGAGAGGCTTAAGATTATGACAAATGAACAAAAGTCAAGATTTACTGTTATTACTAACACAGAACTGGAAAATAAATCCAAACCGGAGAAGACAAAGTATTATCATACAAATCCTTTCTACGAAAAACTTGTAAAATTTGCCAATGAGGAACGAAAACGATTTACGGTTGAGGACTTGTTGAGATAAATGTACCAAATAAAAAACAGGATATATCAGGATTTTGATAAAACCCAGAAAAGCGGTATTTGCAATTACCTGAGAGCCCTTGTTAAACAAAATTTGAGTTTAGGCTGTTCGGAAATTTTGAATAAGTTTTTAGATGATGAAAAGTATTATCTGGAACTTAATGCTTCAAGATTTCCGTTTTTGGCTGAATATATTGAAGACAGAACTTTTTTAAAAGATACTGAAGATTATATAAAAGAGTGCATTAAATATTATGAATATAAAGAAAAGCAGCGGCCAATAATAGAAGCTAATAAGGCTTTCGAAAAGAAAAAGAGAAAATTTTTGCAGGAAGTAAAAATGTCTAAAGAAAAGCCTACTAAGAAGCAGCTTTATTATTATGACAGGCTTTGTAAGAAATATTCAATTGAGAAAAAAGATGTGGAAGTGTTGTCCAAGCTGGACTTAAGAAATGAAATAGAGAGAATACTTAATGAACATTCAGACGATTACAAAAATATTGACTGATGCCGGTATTGAAGAAAATGAGGCTAAAAAAGAAGTAAAAATGCTTCTTGAACATTTTTCTAATTACACGGAATTAGATAGGATAAGAGGAAAGGTTTTACCAGACAGCGAGTGGGATAGAATAAAGGAAAAGGCTGAATTCAGGGCTGAGACCAGAACGCCTATACAGTACATTATCGGTGAAAGTTACTTTATGGGGGAATACTTTAAGGTAACTCCGGCGGCACTGATTCCGAGAGACGAGACCGAAATTTTGGTAAGAGAAGCAATTGAGCTTATTAAGGACAATAATTTTAAGAATGTTTTAGATATAGGAACAGGTTCCGGCTGTATAGCATGTACAATAGCTAAGCAGACAGAGGCGGTTGTGCTCGGGGTAGATATTTCTTCTGATGCTTTGAGGGTGGCGCTTGACAATGTGACAAAGCTGGGTATAAATAACAGAGCTGTTTTTAGAAAATCGGATCTCTTTGAAAAAGTAAGAGAAGAAGAACACTTTGATTTGATAATTTCAAATCCCCCTTATATACCATATGGCACGATTGTAGAGCCTGAAGTAATGCATGAACCGAAAGAAGCTCTTTTTACCGGTGAAAACGGGCTTAAGTTTTATCGTGAAATAACGGAAAAAGCTCCTGAATTTTTAAAATCCTGCGGATATCTTATGTTTGAACTTGGAATAGGCGAATCTGATGCTGTGAGCGGAATGATGGAAAAGAACTTTTGTGAAATCCGTGTAATTAAAGATTTAGCAGGTATTGACAGGGTTATAGCAGCAAGGCTCAGATAAATAGTCTTTACTATTATATTGTAATCGAGATAACGGTTAGAAATGGCTTTTGCAAGAATAATTTTCTACTTGCAAAAATAAAGAAATTCTATTAAGATATATGTATTATTATTAAGAAATAAAAAATTTTGTAAAAGATTATTAAACTAACTAAAGGTGGTAGCATGGCTGAAAATGAAGAATTACAAGAGATGGGCGAAGGTGAAACCCGCCAGAAGATTTTGGTTGCTGATGATGAGGCAAGTATCAGAAGAATCTTAGAAACTCGTCTTAAAATGGTTGGATACGATGTTGTTGTTGCTGAAGACGGTGAAGAAGCTGTAGAGGTTTTCAACAAAACAAATCCTGACTTAGTTGTTCTGGATGTTATGATGCCAAAAATGGACGGTTATGGAGTTACAAGAGAAATCAGAAGAACTTCTGATGTTCCTATTATAATTTTAACAGCACTAGGTGATGTTTCAGAAAGAATAACGGGCTTAGAGCTGGGTGCAGATGATTATGTCATTAAGCCGTTTAGTCCAAAAGAACTTGAAGCAAGAGTTAAGGCTGTTCTTAGGAGAACAATAAGCAAGGATGTAATTATTCCTACATCTTCATCAAACGGTGCTCCTGCTGCAGGCGGCAAGGGGTCTAAAAATATTATTACAACCGGATGTATTAAAATTGATACAGCAAGAAGACAGGTATTTAGAAAGAATGAAAGAATCAGACTTACTGGTATGGAATTCAGCCTTCTTGAATTGCTGGTAAATAATTCCGGTCAAGCATATTCAAGAAATGAAATCTTACAGCATGTATGGTCATATCCTGCTGATCACAGAATTGATACAAGGGTTGTAGACGTACATATTTCAAGATTGCGTTCAAAATTGGAAACTGATCCTACAAATCCGGAGTTAATATTGACAGCTCGCGGAATCGGGTATATGTTCCAGAGAATTAATTAGTTAAAAAGATTTTATAAGAGGCGCGGTACATACTGTACCGCGCCTCTTGCTTTAAAATATTTATTTGATATACTAAAAGTTGTCGGAAATATGGCGCCTGTCGTCAAGCGGTTAAGACCTCGGATTGTGGTT
>CALVCR010000083.1 GCA_944326125.1 Candidatus Gastranaerophilales bacterium
TGGTTTTCTCTCACACCTTTAATATGAGTTAAATCCATAATTCTGACTTTGGCTTCAATAGCCTTAGCAGGCAATAATCCCGTAATCATCAACATCATTATTAAAACTGAAGCTAAAACTTTTTTCATATACTCACCTTCTTAAATATTTACAAGAACTTGATTTTCTCCGATTACTTTTCCGGTATAAACTTTCTTATAATTCTTGTTTTCAACGTTAACATAATCCCCAGTCATACCGTCTGCCATAGCGGTTCCGTCTATAGTAACCATTACGGCGCCGTTTGAAACAAAGAAAATCCTGACCCCGGAGTTTCTTTCCACATCCGGTTTCATTTTTACGAATCTTTTATCAATAACTTCGCCTTTTTGAAAAGCTTTTTTTGCTTTCATATCTTTGGCGAACATTTTTTCAGTTAAAACATAATCCATTCTCTGAGAAACATCCATTCTTTTAACCATAGCTGTTTCATTTGTAATTGCCTGTTCTCTGTTAATAAAATCCGAAGCCACAAGAACATCTTTGTAAACAGATGTTTGGGCAGGGAGATTCAGGGTTTTCACAAAAGCGTTATTTACATAAATATCCACTCTTTTTATATCGCGGGGAATAATTTTGTCACCGCCCTGTACAATTTTGTACGTAATATTTCCGTCAGGAAGCACAAGACTTGCAAAAGGCGTAGCAGAAATTTTAACCTCAACTTCCGCATTCGGTGCCATTTTTTTGTAAGAATTTTCAAGGATTTGTGCAACTTGAGTTTTAACATCGGCAGAAGTAACTGTCTGAGCTTGAACACTCAGAGAAGTTAATAATATTAATACTGTTGTTAAAACTTTTTTCATCTTATTTTATCCCTTACCCCTACTGCATGTTATTTGTTAACTGCAAGATGTTGCTTGAAGAGTTAATCAGTTTTGAATTTGATTCAAATGCACGTTCAGCCTTAATCAAACCAACGAGTTCATCAACAATCTGTACATTAGAACCTTCCAGCATACCCTGCTGAATCAAGCCCAAACCGTTTTGACCCGGAGTATCCTGAACAGGGTTTCCGGAAGCCTGAGTTTCTTTGTATAAGTTGTGCCCGATTGATAACAAACCTGACGGGTTCTGGAACTTAACCAATTGAAGAGAACCGACGATTGACTGTTGAGTCTGCCCCGGAAGAGTAACAGAAATATTTCCGTCCTGAGTAATCGTAATTTCAGTAGCATCACGAGGAATTGAGACAGAAGGCTGAATCAACAAACCGTCATTTGTACAAAGCTGTCCGAGAGAGTCAACCTGTAAGCAGCCGTCACGTGTATAAGCGAGAGAACCATCCTCTTTCATTACCTGTAAGAAGCCTTCTCCTTCAATTTCAATATCAAGGTTACGTCCGGTAGAAATAGCAACACCCTGGGTAAAGACTCTTGTTGTAGCTGCTGTTTTAACACCAAGCCCGATTTCAATACCTACCGGCTGATAAGTTCCCTGATTCATCAATGCACCGGGAGTTCTTGCCGCCTGAGAAAGCAGGTCTTGAAATTCTATTCTTGATTTTTTAAACGCAGTAGTGTTTACGTTAGCTACATTGTTTGCGATAACATCAAGGTAGTTTTGTTGTGCTATCATACCTGTTGCTGCTGTTGTTAAAGCTCTTAACATTTATTTTCTCCTCGTCTGGTTTTATTTTGTTTTAGAAATTTTTGTATATTCTCTATGCATCTATGGCACAAAATTTACCCTATTGTCTCCTTCGGGTTTTATGAACCGATTCTTCCTACAGCTACTGCCGTAGCAAGCATATCACTGTTTGTACTTACGACTCTTGTTAAAGATTCGTAATTTCTGGAGGTTGCGATTGTATTAATCATCTCCTTGATTACATTTGAGTTAGAAAGTTCCAGCATACCCTGCTGAACAGTAAATTTTTCGGAACGAAGTTCCGGATTATTTTGAGGATCCATCGGTATAAACTTAGCATCCCCTATTTCAAATAAGTCTTCTTTATTTGAAAAATCAAATACACCTATAGTTTGAAGCGGAATCTTCTGGTTATATGAATTTATTTCAATATTCCCGCTCTCACCGATAATTGTCTCAATTCTGTCACGGAAGAGTTCGGGATCAAAATCTTCCGGAATCATTCTTATACGGCGATTATTTACATCAAGAACATATTCACCCTGTTTTGTCACAAGATACTGCTGATCATTTACAAGAAAAGAACCGTTTCTTGTGTAAGAAATTTTTCCGTCAACATCCTGAATCTTAAAGAACCCGTCACCTTCAATTGCAACATCGTAAGGGTTGTTTGTCTTATCTAAAGCTCCTTGTGAAAAATCATGAATATACTCAAGGGATTGCGAACCTACACTCAAATCCCCTAAATATCTGCTTGAATCATTTCTTAAAATAGAACCTTTCTGTGAATAAACAGCGGATTCCATAACATCTTTAAACCTTAAAGAGCCTTTTTTGTAACCTACAGTATTTACGTTAGCCAGATTATTCGCAATATTATCATGCATATCCATAAGGGCGAGCATGCCGTTTGCTGCAGATTCCATACCTCTTACAATCATTAGTTCGCTCCTTTCAGGCTGTCGTATTTACTCAGCACACTTTTTACATAGTTCTGTGTCTCTGCATACGGAGGAATTCCGCCGTATTTTTTAACCGCGTTAGGTCCTGCATTATATGCAGCAAGTGCAAGTGATTTATTGTTTCCGAACCTATCCATCAGCCCTTTCAGATACTTTGTTCCGCCTTCAATATTCTGCTCGGCATCATAAGCATTTGTAACTCCAAGCCCCTGTGCAGTAGAAGGCATTAGCTGCATTAAGCCCATTGCGCCGCATTTTGAAGTAGCATTTGGATTAAATCCGGATTCCTGATTAATCACCGCTTTCACAAAATCTTCATCCAAACCGTTTCTGTCAGCGTATTTTGATATTAAATTATCAATTTCGGTGCGTGATACAGAATTTGGTTTCTGGGTATTTTTAACAGAAGAATCAAGAATTTTTTGAAAATCTTTATCCGGTACAGAGCCATAGGACATTAATGATTGAAACTGATTTTCAATCATATTAATTCGATGTAAAGTTATGTCCAAGCTCGAAAGCTGCACCTTCCGCTCTCCTCTGTAATTAATTTACCTACCAAGTCTATTGCAAGAGATTATACTCTTACCCCATAAGTCTACACTAGTAGTGTATTATATATTTAGATAAGCAACATCAATCAAAAGGTTGAAATTTTTATTTCCATATAGACCAAGTGGTCAATTATTACACAACCTGATTCACCATACAAAAAGCTCTCTTCGGAAGAGAAACAAAGAGAGCTGGCTAATTATTATGAAGAAAAGATTTTTTTAAAGATGTAAGCCGAACACACACACAATGCAATAATTTTTTTTGAGCCGAAATACGACGATATCATCAGTTGTCCCCGACTTACATATACATGTTACCATTTCTTACATGGGTTTTTAATCTACTTTGGAAGTAATCCTTTAGAGCTAATTATTAAACCATAACATTTATATCGGGGCTAATGCCGCCCCGTACCCCGCACCAACATTCTTTCTTTTTATTGCGATACAAAAAGAAAGAATGTTGGACAAGAAAGAAAAACAACGCACCGCCGCATTTTCCTACCGAAAAATGCCTAATTTTACACCGCGAGCGTGTGTCCGAAGGACACCATAGCGAGCGTAAGAGATTGTGCGAAGCACAACTCCTATGATGCCCGAAGGGCATAGAAAACAATGCGGGTTTCTTTTTTCTTTTCGTACTTTTCTTTTTTTCTTTTCTTCGCAAAAAAGAAAAAAGAAAAGTACAATCAAAAGGGAAAATTAACCACAACATTTTATCCAAAATGTTGTATTTAATTTTTCCCGAAGTGTATAATTTAATTATGGAGAAAAAATTTGAATTAGTTTCAAAATATAAACCTGCAGGAGATCAGCCAAAAGCCATTAAAGAGCTTGTTGAAGGTTTGAAAGCCGGAGATGATTCTCAGACTCTTTTGGGTATTACAGGCTCCGGCAAAACTTTCACTATCGCTAATGTTATTCAGGAAATTCAAAAACCTACTCTTATTATTGCGCATAACAAAACCCTTGCAGCGCAGTTATATAACGAGTTTAAAGAACTTTTTCCAAATAACGCAGTCGAATATTTTATCAGTTATTACGATTACTATCAGCCGGAAGCCTATATTCCGAGAACAGATACTTATATAGAAAAATCCGCAAGTATAAATGAAGAAATCGACCGCTTAAGACACAATACTACAAGAAGTCTCTATGAAAGAAATGACGTTATTATTGTGGCCTCAGTAAGCTGTATATACGGTTTAGGCTTGCCGGAAAATTATTTTAAAGGTGCAATAACTCTGCAAGTCGGAATGCAGATGGATAGAAGCGAATTAATTAAACATCTTGTATCCGCCCAGTATTCAAGAAATGATCTTGAACTCGAGCGTTCAACTTTTCGTGCCAGAGGAGATATCGTAGAAATAATGCCGGCTTATGAAAAAATAGTTACTAGGGTGTATTTCTTTGATGATGAGATAGAAAAGATTGTAAAAATTGACCCGCTTACGGGTGAAATTATTGAAGCACCTGAAAAAACGGTTATTTATCCTGCGGTTCACTACATAGCTTATGACGAAAACGAAGATGAAACAATTTCTATGATACGGCAGGAACTTAAAAACCGCGTAGCAGAGTTAGAAAGTGAAAACAAGATTCTGGAATCCCAGAGACTTCAGCAAAGAGTAAAATACGATATAGAAATGATTAAAGAAATGGGCTACTGCTCCGGAATTGAAAACTATTCAAGAATAATTGAGCGCCGGCCTCCTGGTTCTGCCCCTGCTACTCTTCTGGATTATTTTAGAGGTGATTTTTTAACGGTTATTGATGAATCTCACG
>CALVCR010000084.1 GCA_944326125.1 Candidatus Gastranaerophilales bacterium
CTCAGATAGATATTGTAAGAGAACAAATCCTTGTGGCTTCCGGTAAAAAACTCGGATATGAGCAAAAAGATGTTCTCTTAAGAGGTCATGCTATTGAATGCCGTATAAATGCAGAAGACCCTGATAATGGATTTATGCCATGTCCTGGTAAGATTGACGGATATTTTGCACCGGGAGGGTTTGGAATTAGAGTTGACTCTCATGTTTATCCGGGGTATTCAATTCCGCCTTATTACGATTCAATGATCGGAAAACTCATTTGCTGGGGTGAAAACAGAAATGAAGCCAGAAGAAGAATGTATCAGGCTTTGAAGGAATATGTTGTAACCGGAATTAAAACAACAATACCTTTCCACCAGCAGATTGTTGAAGATGAAGTCTTTATGAGCGGGAATTTTAATACCGGATTCATTGAAGATTATTATAAAAGACATAATAAATAAAAAATGGGTGAGATATTAATCTCACCCATTTTTATTTTTTAAAATACTATTGAAAGAGCATTTGGTTTTATTTCAATGGTTCCGTCTGCCTGTGTAGTTATGTAATCGTAACTTCGTCCATTAAAACGTGTTTCAAAAATTTGTCCGTCTGCATAAACATCTTTTCGTCCCAGTTTTGTTTTTTCTGTGCTAATTACACCGTGAGCATTCGGAGTTGAGAATTCTTGTTTTACAATAGTTCCGTCATAGTCACGCCATGTTGTTGTTATGTTATCGCCGTCATAGCAAACTTCTTTTTCAAGGCCTTTTTCATATGTATATTCTTTCATTGTTCCTTTAGAATTATAATATCCGGGATCAGAATATTCTGTTTTACTAAGAAGTTTAGAGTTTGCATCATATTTATATTCGATTGTTTGTTTTATTCCGTTTTGGTCTATTATAATTTCTTTTTCTAAGCGTCCGCTTTTGGTATAAAATTTTTCAACAGTAGAACCATTAGAATATTTGGTAGTTTTTACAGTCATGTTACTTTGAGGATCAAATTTTGTTTCTTCTGTTATTTTATTATGAACTTTCGGCTTTGTTCTCTTGTTGTGTGTTGTGGCAGCAGTGGTTTGAGAACTTTCTACTCTCGTGCTTTCTACAGGTTTTGTTGAAGGTTGCGGGTGTTCCGGAATCGGTTCCGGTTTTACTTTTGGAGCGGCTGATCTGGCTCTTACAATTCGTAAGAGCTTGCTGCCGGTTTTAATTAAACCGCCCATGACAGGGAGTGAAGCTATTTCAACGGCTCCGCCCATAGCCTGTTCCATTGCTTTAACCGCTTCTTCTTTTGTTTCTGCATTATAATAATCTTTTGTGCCTTTAACTATATTTTTACCGCCATTTAATACCATACACCCGGTTAGACCAATTCCGGCAACTGTGATTCCGGTTGAGATAGCACCAACTACCGCAGCACTTGCACCTAATGCAGCAGCAACCGGTGCAGCCAGAGCAAGACTGGCGCCAACCCCTACAGTTGCTAAAGTTTTTCCAATACTAAATTTACCTTCTTTATTACAAAATAAGCCTTTTACAAAGTTTTTAACACTTTTTAAACCTATTTTACCAATTTCACCCCAGGATAATTCTGCCCTTTCATCCGTTTCAAATAGTTTTGTAATATTAGCTATTTCTTCGGAATACATAGATTTTTGTTCCTGAGCTTTTTGCATAAATAAAGAAATCTCTGTCTCATCAAGAAAATTGTCTTTTGATACATCACTTTCCTTAGCAATTTTTTGAAGATACTCATTTTTAATCTCATTAATACTAATTCCTGTGCCCATTTCCTTTTTCCCTTTCTCTTTTATTATGTTAAATATCCTTGTTATAGGTATAAAGTATTTTTTTCTTACAAAATTGCTTAATTTTTCAATGTACAACATCATGTATTTCTAAATTGCAGATATTTTGCGACATTTCAGGTTTACAAAAGTTAATATATTATGATTTAGTGAATCAATTTTACTCAATATATTGATGTAATATTTCTAGAATCGATGAAATGTGTAGTAGTTATGTAAAACCGGATAAAAGGTATTTTATGAATTTAAAACAAGAACTCGGTGAAAAAATAAAACGATTGCGAAAAAGAAACGGGCTTACTCAAGAGCAGTTATCAGAAATGATAAATATTTCATCCAGAAATCTCAGTAATATTGAACAAGGTATTAGTTTTCCGAAACCGGAAACTTTAGAGAATATTTTAGTATCACTTAATACAACTACACAAGAGTTGTTTGCAAATGAACATATAAAAACTAAAGAGGAATTAATTCAGGGCATAAACGATTATGTGAATAAAATTCGGGATAACGGAAAGGTATTGGAACAAGTTTATAAAGTTATTAGAGATTTGGTTGAATAAGCCAATCCAGTGAGTTCTTGATATTTTACTTTAGTATTTTGAGTTTGCGTAAAGAATTTAACTAAGTTATAATTAACATATATTTAAGCGGATGTAATTCAGTGGTAGAATGCAACCTTCCCAAGGTTGACGTCGCGAGTTCGAGTCTCGTCGTCCGCTTTTTTGGTTAAAATGGATGAAAAAGACGAGAACTCCAAGTGCGGAGCACTTTTGACGAGTTCGAGCAAGCCGAGCAGAGGCACGACCGCAGGGAGAGTCGCAGCACGCGTCAACGGAAACGTTGAGTTTTCGTTGCAAGTGCAAGCGGTGCCGTTTAATGCGAGGCGCAGTATAAAAGAATTTTCATAAATTAGCGAGCGAACAAGACACGAGTCTCGTCGTCTGCCTCAAGGGTTCTGGTACTATATTAAAACTTAAAACCACTTAAACATTCTGCTGTTGCTTCTTTCTCCTGAAGCGTTAACTGTTGTATAAGGTTGTTCGACATCATTATAGAGACGGTTTTCGTGATCTTTGCTGAATGAATACATTAAATCTGTATATTTTGCTTCAAACTTCGCCATTCCGGTATTTTTAGGTGTTCCGGCTTTTTGATTATAGCCTTCAAAAACAAGCCATCCGTCCCTGCGCGCTGCCAGAACTTCTTCTCCGTTTAATTGTCCGTCATTTTGTACGGCACCCCATCCTCCGGTGTCATACTTTGTGATGTCAAAGTTTATCCCCATAAAATTCCCTTTAAATTGTTCCTATTAGATATATAAAGTATTTTTTTTACTTAAAAATTGCTTTATGATTACAGAAAATTTACAAAGTGATATGTGAAAGGTAGCAAAAAAAATATTTTAAAGGGTTTTAAGAAATTATTCAGGAAAAACAATGATACTTGCAGTAAATAATATAAATAACAATAACTTTACAAATTTAAGCTTTAAAGCCCATCCGGATTTTAACAGGCTGAAGCAGAGTTATAACGTAACAGCTTCCAGCTACTTTCGGCGGGGACTGCGTTACGGTACCCCTGATGAAAAATTTGCGGATGTTGTAAGGGTTTTTTCTGATGTTTTTACCGGCAAGATTAAACAAGCTAAGAATATGCTTATTGCAGGTATTGCGGATTCTCAAGAGCCTTTTTCCTATCTTGCCGTTATTAAAGGTTTATTGGGTAAGAAGTCTTTGAGAAAAGCTGTTGACATGCATACAATAGATTTACAATCTAAGCCCGATAGGATTAAATTATTTGAGGATTCTTTTTTAGATGATCCTTTTGAACCTTTGTTTGCCAAGGATAGTTTTGTAAAAGATGAAGTTTGGAGATATGGTTTTGAGGATAGAACTTACAGGTCATACAGAGTAAAAGATGAAATTTATAATTATTTAAATAAAACTTATAACAATCCTAAAAAATCTATGTGGGATGTTAGGCTTCAGGATGCTATTAAAGAATTGCCGGATGAAAATTTTGATGTTGTTTCTATCAATAATACTTTTATGTATATAGAAAATTCAGAAGAACTTCAATCTACGCTTGATAATGTTTTGCGGACTTTAAAAAAGGGCGGATACTTTATTACTGATCCTTATAAATACAAATTTTTTACGGAATCGAAAATATTTGATAATATGGACGATGTGTATATGGGTATTTATAGGAAAAAATAATTGGCCGGATTGTTTTAACAAAAATTTACATTCTAAATATTATAAAATGCTATAATAAGGTTATGAAGAAATATTTATTGATTTTCGCATTTTTACTGTCACTTCCTGTTTATGCTGATGAGCTGCAGGATTTTGGTGTGACTGTTCCCGAGTGGAAGGATTTTGCGCCGTCTGCTTATGTAGATGTAGAAGAGCCTAAAGGTTTAGGGAAATTAAATGAAATTGCATCATACTGGTATCAGAGAAAGACTGATTTTGAAGCAGGTTTAGAAGAGTGCAAAGCACTTGAAACTAATGACGACAGATTTAATTGCTATGATAGGCTGAAGGTTAAACAATATAAAGAAAATAGTGATTATAACGCAAGAATGGAAGCTCGCCAGAGAGCCGGCGCCAATATCAAAGAAATGAACAGCATGCAGGATAACATGCTTCCAATCAACAATTATATAAATAATTTTACCCGCTTCCAGCCTAACGAAATAAGATAAACACCGGGGGTGTTATGTTAGAGAATAAAAATATACTTATCGGGATTACAGGCGGAATCGCTGCTTATAAAATATGTACTTTAATCAGGCTTTTTAAAAAGTCGGGTGCAAATGTGAGGGTCGTTTTAACTCCTAATGCGCTGAATTTTGTGACAAAACTTACTCTGCAGACTTTAAGTAATAATGAAGTCTACGTGGACAATTTTGATGTGGATAATTTCAAACCGGAACATATTTCTCTGTGTGATGAAGCTGATATTTGCGTGGTTGCACCTGCGACTGCCAATACTATTTCAAAAATTGCAAACGGAATTTGCGATAATCTTTTAACCTCCACTGTTTGCGCATTCTCTAAGCCGATTTTGCTTGCTCCGGCTATGAATACAAATATGTGGAAAAATTCTTTTGTTCAGGAAAACATGGAAAAGCTTAAAAAAGCAGGATACCATATTGTTGATCCGGGAATTGGTTTTCTTGCATGCGGAACTTCCGGTGAGGGCAGAATGGCGGAGGTTGAAGATATTTACGATTCTGTTGTTAAAATTTTTAGCGAAGGACAGAAACTTAAAGGAAAAAGAATCCTTATAACAGCCGGCGGAACAAAAGAAAAGATTGATCCGGTGAGATATATTTCAAACTGTTCATCCGGAAAAATGGGGCTTGCTCTTGCGGATACGGCTTATAATATGGGGGCGGAGGTTACTCTTATTTCAACATTTAAGTCAGACAAACCCTATAAAAATATCGTGACTGAAACTGCGCTTGAAATGGAAAAGGCTGTTAAAGAAAATCTTCAAAACCAGAATTGTGTAATTATGGCTGCAGCAGTTGCCGATTATAGGGTTAAAGAACCGGCAAAAGAAAAAATGAAAAAAGGAGAGAATGATTCATTAACTCTTGAGCTGGTTAAAAATCCGGATATTTTGCAAGGTATTCCGAAAGGTCAGTTTATAACGGTCGGTTTTTGTGCAGAAAGTGAAAATCTTCTGGAGAATGCTAAAGAAAAAATTCAAAAGAAAGGGTGCGATTTCCTTGCGGCAAATGATATCTCAAGAAATGATATAGGATTTTCAAGCGATATGAATGAAGTTTATCTTTTAGATAAAAATCTGAATATTACACATTTTGAGAGAAATACAAAGCAAAATATCGCAAAACAAATTTTGGAGAAAGTTTTTGAACAAGTATGAAATAATACGGAAGATAGAAGACTTTGCGCCTCTTGAAACTCAGGAGAGCTGGGACTCAAGCGGCTGGATTGTTGATCTCGATAATCCTGAAGTAAGTAAAATAATGTTTGCGCTTACCATAACAAAAGATGTTTTTCAGCAGGCATTAAATCAAAATTGTGATATGATTATTTCTCATCATCCTTTATTTTTCGTTCCGTTAGAATACAAGAGAATTAATATGTACTGTGCTCATACTAATCTTGATAAAGCAAAAGGCGGAACAACGGATTTAATTCTTGAGAAATTAGGTTTTGCGGGGAAAGAATACGGGGAGTTTGTTCGTATAGTTGAGTTTGATTCTCCAATAAAGGTTGTAGATTTAAGAGAAAAACTTTTAAATATTTCGCCTAATTTAAGATATGTGAACAACTGTGGCGCAAAAACCGTACACAGTGCCGGTTTTTGCGCCGGCTCAGGCAGCGAGTTTATAGAAGAAACTCCTTGCGATGCTTTTGTAACGGGAGATTTAAAATACCATACCGTATGTGAAACCGAAAAAGTTGTTTTTGATATAGGCCATTTTGAAGGTGAAGTTCTTGCAAAAGAACTTTTAATGAAGATTTGCGGAATAAAAGGAGTCTTTGCTGATGAAAAAAGTCCTTTTATTTAGTTTTTTTCTCCTTTCTACTTTAAGCGTTTTTGCTTATGAGACGGTTATTATAAAATATCCGCCCGAAGAATTGTGGCAAAAGGTTTATTACAGAAAAGTCGGTAATGAAGCGATTTTGCAGCTTGTTCCCAAAGGCGAATCATATCAGAACTGGACACGTTCTATTATTGTGCATGCCTATAATTATGCTGAATATCCTATTGGCGTTTTTATGGCAAATAATATTTCTAAAATGCAAAAGGCGAATCCGAAGGGTAAATATAAATATTTACGGGTTAGAGATAATGATATGATTGCCGGACGCTGTACGGAAAATTATAATGGCATACAAGCTCAATGTGAGTTTTTTAGAGCATCAAGAGCCCATGAAGGTATAATAAGCATACACTATATAAACAGGAATAAAAGTGAATTTATGCGGGAATATAATAAATGGTACGATATTGTCCGCAAAGCTAAATATTATAATAGTTATTACAGAGACGAAAGGATTCTTGATAAAGCAGAGTTTTATGAACTCTGGTAAGTTTTTGGGGTTCAAGATTTATATCCTTCAAAAAATCTATATATAAATAAAAGATTGTTGTCGCTGAGTTTGTCAATATTTTTAATAATATTAGCTTTCATTTGTTCTGTGGGGAGAAGGTGTCCAAAATCAAATAGGGCTTTCATTTCAACATTCAAGCTTTTAGCAATTTTTTCTACGGTTGATAATGACGGGAAATGTCTCCCGCTTTCAATTCCGCTTAAAGATGTTGTCTCAATTTCAATTAACTCAGCGAATTTTTCTTGTGTCAATCCTGCTTCTTTTCTCAATTCCTTAATTCTTTTGCCCAATAATTTTTTATTATTCATAAAATTACCTACTTTTTATGATAATTTATCCGGAATCAAAAAATAAGCGTAAATAATGTATATTTTTTAAATGAAATATGTAAAATATGTAAATAAATCATTGAATAATAAATATTTTTTTTATAAAATATTCATCATATACTTGGTATAAATGAAAAAGATTCAAGTCAGGAATTTGACTGAAAGTTGGATTAAGAAGAACCGGTAAAAAGGAGTATCGCAAGATGCTGTACACTGTTGTCAGCAAGCTGATAACATGGATATTTCCTGAGAAGGAAGACAGAAAAAGATTTCGTGATTTTTGTAAAGAGCTTGATTCACGCAAAGAAGTTTTGCGTGTTCATGGCCGGCATGCAAAAATTCTTGCAAGGCTGCGTGAAAAATACGGAAAACAGAATATAAAGATTGTATTTATGACGAGTGAAAACTCAAAGTGGGTATACCAGTCGTTATATGAAGAGTTTGCTAAAAATTCGAAGTTTGATGTTCAGGTTCTTGTTACCATGAGAACAGGAATTTTTGATAAAAGAAACAGCAGTGTAGATTACTGTGAGGAAGCGAAGAGGACTTATAATTTCTTCAAATCCAGAGGGATAAATGTGGAATATGCATTTGACTTAGAACATAAAAGATACAAGGATTTGAGGGAATTTAATCCGGATATAATTTTTTATGAACAACCGTGGGAGCTTTCCAAAATTCAGTCAATTGAGACGACTTCAAATTTTGCTTTGCCGATGTATTGCAACTATGGTGCTTCTACAACAAATTGCAGGAAAGAGTTTGTTGACCCATTTTATAAAGAGTTGTTTATTTATTTTACGGACAATAGATATATTGAGAGGGGACTCCTTAAACATGGGCTTAAGGAGGCTAATTTGCGGCTTTGTGGACAATTAAAGCAGGATGCGTATTTAAAACCTGTTGATAAAACAAAGGTCAGGTGGAAAACGACCGGTCAAAAGCGTGTAATTTGGGCTCCGCATCATTCTTTTTATAAAGATAGTATTTTAAAATTGGGGACTTTTGATTGGAACTGTGAATTTTTATATAATTATGCGAAGAATCATCCTGAGATAGAATTTATTTTCAAACCTCATCCCGGGCTTAAGAAACATATTGTAAGAGAAGATTTTATGACTTATGAGGGGATGTGTGAATATTTTAAGAGGTGGGAAGAATTGGAAAATGCGCAGATTTACGACGAGGGAGATTATTTTGATATGTTCAGAACCTCGGATATGATGATTACGGATTGCAATTCCTTTTTGTATGAATATCTGCCGACGGGTAAACCTGTTATACATTTAGTTAGGGAAGATGCTGTCGGGTTTAATGAGTTTGGCAAAAAGATTATTGCGGGGTATTATCCTGCAAGAAATACTGATGAGCTGGAAGGGCTTATAGATAAAGTGCT
>CALVCR010000085.1 GCA_944326125.1 Candidatus Gastranaerophilales bacterium
AAGAGTAATTTGACCGGTTGCTGGGTCAAATGGTTTGCTTCCTTCCTACCCCTCAAACCCACGCCAAAAGCCGATTGCCCAAAATAATCACACCAGTTGAGCTACTCACGCTACTCAAACAAATACACTGCGGGCTGGTTGGTTCTCAAACACGAGACTTGACTGACAAAACAAAAAACCGGCACAAAGCCGGCTTTTGTTTTGCAATAAAAAACTCCCCAGGTTGGACTCGAACCAACAACCTACCGGTTAACAGCCGGTTGCTCCGCCATTGAGCTACTGAGGATTATTCAGTCTTATTCAATTCACTTACTTATATTATCAAATAAATTTTTTTTGTAAAGGGGTGAAAAGAAGCTCCTATGAAAAGTACAAAATTCTGTACTTAAAAATTTCATGCTATTATACTTTTATGATAGAAGAAATTATGCCGCTCAGAAACTATGCACATATTGGTGATGCTGTCTGGGAAGTCTTTGTAAGAGATTATACCGTTTTAAAAACACCTAACGCAAAACTGCTCCATAAATTGACCACAGACAGGGTTAATGCATCTTTTCAAAAAGATATGCTTGAACTCATTATGCCAAAGCTGACAGAAGAAGAGCTTGAAATAGCCCGCAGGGCACGAAATCTTCCAATTCCTGTCGGCAGAAGAAAAATTCAGGCCGATTATCGTCAGGCAACCGCATTTGAAGCCCTAATCGGATTCTGGTATATGCATAATAAACCAAGGCTTGAAGAATTTTGTGCCTTATTTAAAGAAACGGAATTCTTTTCCTAAATACCCAGTTCTTCTGCAATTCTGGTTTTGTAATCATTAACAATTCCGTTTTCGGGAAATTCGTCTGAAAGTTTTTCAAGTTCACGCTTAGCTATAGCAAGGTATCCTGTATCATAAAGTATTATTGCTTTTAAGAGCCGTGCTTCAAAAAAATCTCCCTGAAGTTCTTCCATCGCACGCTTATAATGTCTTTCCGAGTAATAAAGATTTGCCAGTGCAAAGTGGTAGCTTTGATTTTCTGGGTTATGCGAAATAGCAAGATTATAATATTTTTTTGCAAGCGGCATGTCGCCGAGTTTGAAATAAGTGCTTGCAATGTTGTAATAATACCTGTCATCGTTTTCGGAAAGTCTTGATGCTGCTTTAAAATATTCAAGGGCCTTATTGTATTCTCCCTGATATTGTTTTACAAGACCTGCAAAATTAAGAATTTCCGGATTGTTTTCATCGATTTCAAGTTTATCCAAAATGTCTGTACATAGCTCTTTTTTACCTGATTTAAACAGAATTTCTCCCTTAAGAAGCAGAAACTTGTTTTCCGGTTTTTCTTCAAGAGCCTTATTAATCAGATGTTCGGCTTCTTCAAACTCATTTTTCATAGATTTTGCATAAGCTTGTTCATACAAAATTTTGGAATTTGGGCTTTCAACAGAATATTCAAAAATTTCATTAAATTTATTTTGTGCATTTAAAAGCCTGAAAATATCGGCAAGATTGTCATTTGTTCTGGAAAAACAATAGATATTTTTAGCAGTCTGCTCAGCTTCCTCCAGTGCGCCTTTTTCTTCAAATATTTTTTCCAGAAGTTTTAAACTCTCAATATGTGCAGGTTCTTTATCTAAAATCTGTTCAATATAATTAAGAGCTCTTTCTTCGTTTCCCATTAAATAATAAAGTTCGGCAATTTCAAGTAAAAGTTCACTGCTTGAATTGTCTATTTCAAGAGCTTTATAGAAAGCTTCTACAGCATGTTTATAATATCCTTTTGATTTTAGCAGGAAACCTTCCTGCAAAAGTTCTTTAATCATGTTTTATAAAGCCTATCTTCTTAGGTTTTTCTTCTTTCTCTTTTTCTTCGTCTTTATTTGAATTTATAATAACCAGAACCTCATCTTCCGATGACATTTTTAAATTATTTCTTGCGATAGCTTCCAGACCTGCAACATTTGAAAAGTTATTAATATTGTCTTTAAGCTGGTCATTTAAAGCTAATGCTGCATCTCTGGTTTTAGTTATTTGAATAATTTTTGCTTTATAAGAAATTATTTTAGAAATATTTAGGACGGCACTAATTGTTATCTGTACAAGACACAAAAGCAGAATGATAGTAAGAAAAGAATAATAAAACCCGCTGGGAGTATTTTTTTCTGCTCTTTTAGCGGCTGCGGTTTTGTCTTTTTTCCCTTCTTTATTAACTACTTTTCTGGGTCTTCTTTGTTCTTGTCTGTATCGTACCATACAATTAATTATATAAAATTTTTTGATTAATTACAACTTGAAACCTGTTGTGAAGCTGAAAGAAGAACTTTGTCTTCCACTCTGGTAGTAGGATTGTGCAACACCCAGTTCAAACTTAAGGGAATCTGCATATTTTTTTAGATCCGGTGTGTAAACCAGAGTAATTTCATTTTTATTCTTAGGAAGATTCATATAAGTGGAAAACGAATCTTTCAATATTAACTTATCCGTTATATGCCATTCCGGCGTGACTCTCAAAGTATTATATTGGGTTCCTATATCCTGATTGGCAGATTGTTTTATGTCTGTCATAAGAGATAGAAATTTAGGAGCATCGTATCTTACAAAAAAAGACGCCGAGGATTCAATTTGAGAATATGAAATTTCTTCTCCCCAGGTTGAACCGTATGAGAATCCTCCGGTTTGTTCTGAAATACTGCCGCTGAGAGGAAGAATATCCTGAACGCCTCTTCTATTTACCATCGCTCTGGCGAGTGCGCTTCTGGGAGTATCGGTATTGGATGTTATATTCAGGACCCCTACCGGAAGGGTCAATGTCCGCTTTGGGATGTTCACCTGGGGTCTTTCTATTGTATCATCCAGATAGATTGTCTCAACGGGATTGTCGTCATATTCTACCTGACCCTGAAGTTTGTAGGTTTCTTTAACGACTTCTTCCGCAGACACCGGTACAATGGTTAAAGCTATTAACGTTAGTATAAGAAATATTTTCTCCATACTTATATTTTAAATGAAACTTCGAACTATTTCAATGTAAAAAATACCCCTGTTGTATAAAGCAAAGGGTAATTGTTTTTTATCATTACAAAATATATAACGATATGGAGAAATGAGAGGTTTTACTATGAAAAAATATTTTTTATTTGTTTGTGCGATGATTTTAATTTCTTCTTCTGCCGTAATTGCTGAAGATAAAGTCGCGGTTGTTGATTTGCAGAAAATTGTGAGCAATTCTTCACAGGTGAAACAGCTTAAGCAAGAGCATTCCAAAAAGATGGATGAACTTAATAAAATCATAGTTAATGCAAGAGGGGAGATTTCTAATCAGACAGATCCGGCTAAGGTTTTAGCTTTGGAGGAAAAATATACAAAAGAATTTAATACTAAAAAAGAGGCAATTGACAAGGATTATAATTCAAGGCTTGCTGCAATAGAAAAAAATATTAAATCTGAAATAGAAAAGAAAGCTCAAAAAGATTCTTATACTTATGTGTTTGCTAAAAGTGTTGTCCTGTATGGCGGTAAAGATATTACAAATGAACTTCTTAACAGTGTAAAATAAATTAACAAAAATTTTTATTTTACCGGGTTATGTATTATAATTATAATATGAATGTACAACCCAAGGAGATATAACATGTCAAAGAAATCTTTTATAATATTTGGACTTGTAGCTATGATGTCCTGTTCAATTTCCTCTGTATTTGCTGAAGATGTAATCTACACAGATGATTTAGGCAGGATGCACTTTTTAGGAAGAGGCGGATATTCAAGTGTTCGAAAGATACAAATGGATGAAGCTCAGGCCGGGGTTGTAAATGACGCTGTAAATAAATATTCAGCACCGGAAGAAGAATCTGTATTTAAACCTCTTGATTCTGATTCTTCCGGAGAAGTTCCTGCAGCTGTTCAACAAAAAGAGCCTGTTTCCCCTGCTGATGCCCAAGTACAGCCACCGGCCACAGAAGAAGCTTCTGCTCTTAGAGATGTTATAAAAGAAAAACAAACCGTCAATAAATCTTCTCACAAATCGTCTTTTACTTTTAAAAAAGGTACGATGGATGCATCCAATCCGTATAGTTACGGAAGCACCAATATACCGGATAAAACCAGATACGAAAAAGATAAAGAAGATTTTGAAACTCAGAAAGCAAGATTTTTCGGAGAACAAGGCATTTATCAGAAGGATCATACGAGTGTAGATCGCGGTATTACTCCTGACAGAAGATTTTAATGATAAAAAGGCGGTTTAATCACCGCCCTTTTTTAAATAACTTTCAAAACTCTTATCCTCGATTTTATATCCGCATCCCGGATGAAGTTTTCCGGGGTATCCGATTTTTGTTGCCGGATATTTTCTGCACATTCTCAGTCTTTTATCGTAAACGGAACAAAGCCCTTCATCAGTCACATATTTGCAGGCAAAAATAAGGTTGCCGTCTTCATCTTTTCCTCTTATATAGAATCTTCTGTAAGCCGGAAAAAGAAACTGCATAATCTTAAAATCAGTTGTTGTATAGGTGTCAAAACTGTACATATATCTGCAGCATTTCCCGCATTTAAGACATTTTCCGGTGATTTTATATTCCATTTTTTCCGGAACAAAATAGGATAGAAATTCATTTTTTAAAGTTGTCAAAAAACTTAACATATTATTTTAAAAAATCCCAATAGAAATATTTATTTGATAAAATATTGTAGACTGTATTTATATAGTACTAAGTTTAATAGAAAAAAACAATACAAAAGGGGTATAAATGAGACAGTATAATGTACCGCGGGGCAGAAGAAGAGGCTCTTCAAAGAGGGTTACTTTTGATAATCCGCTGCTCAAGTTTTTGACTTATGTGTTTGTATTTTTTATCGGTGTTGCACTTGCCGGCATGCTTGCTCTTAAACTATATTTAATGTCGCTGCCGCCGATTAAGAATTTAAATACATTAAAACCTAATATTGTAACCACATTTTGTTCCAGTGACGGTCAGGTTATTAAAACCTTTGCCGCATATACTTTTTCTAACGTTGAGTTAAAAGAAGTTCCGGAACAATTGGTTCAGGCATTAATTGCAACAGAGGATAAAAATTTCTATAAGCATCCGGGCTATGATATAGTAGGGCTCGCACGCTCAATGGTTGCTAATATTCTTGCAGGAAGGGTAGTTCAGGGGGCAAGTACTTTGACCCAGCAGCTTTCAAGAATACTTTTCTTATCTAATGAAAAAACTTTTACAAGAAAAATCAAGGAACTGCAGGTTGCTGCCCAGATAGAGAAAACTATTTCCAAAGATAAAATTCTTGAAATGTATCTGAATAATGTATATTTAGGTTCAGGTGCATACGGGGTCAAAGGTGCCGCTAAAATATACTTTAATAAAAATCTTAATCAGCTCACGCTTTCAGAAATGGCTTTGATAGCAGGGCTTCCGCAGGCACCGTCTATATATTCTCCGTATAATAACATTGACAAAGCTAAAAAACGCAGAAATCAGGTTCTTTTGAGAATGTATAAAATGAAATACATTGATAAAGAAACTATGGAAAAGGCAAAAGCTGAACCGATTAAACTTTCAACAATGCCAATGCTTTATGCTACTAACAAGGCTCCGTATTTCTGCGACTATGTTGTAAAAGAACTCCATAAACTCGGATTTACGGAAGAAGAAATTGTAAATGGCGGCTATAAAGTTATAACTACTCTTAATTATGACGCTCAGGTTGCGGCTAACGAGGCTATTATAAAGAATTTGAACGCATGGGGGCTTCGCGGTGATAAGAATCAGGCTGCGGTATTTTCTTTCAGCCCGATTGACGGAAGGATCCTTGTTTATGCAGGTGGAAAAGACTACTCAAAGAGCCAGTATGATAGGGTTACGCAATCTTTGAGACCTTCCGGATCAGCTTTCAAACCGTTTATCTATACGGCTGCTATTGAAAAGGGCTATTCTCCTAATGATATGATTGATGACTTGCCGTTTAAGGTCGGCAATTGGACTCCAAAAAATTACGGAAATAAATACAGGGGTCCAATACCTTTGTATACTGCATTTATGGTTTCTTCAAACGTGTGTGCAGCAAGACTTATGGATGCTATAGGAGTTAGACCGGTTATCCAGCTTGCAAGAGTGATGGGTATAACAACTCCTATCCCTTATGATTACACAATTTCTCTCGGTTCAAACAGCGTTAAGCTTTTTGAGATGACGCGTGCCTATGGTATCTTTGCGAACGGCGGTTTTAAAGTTGAACCGTATGCAATTGAGAGGGTTGAATCTTCCAGAGGAACGGTGCTTTTTGAAGCCAAAAAAGCTAAAACCAATAAGGTTCTTAATATAAACACGGCTGCTACAATGACAGCAATAATGAAAACAGTTATTACAAACGGTACCGGACGTGCTGCGAATATCGGAAAACCTGCTGCCGGAAAAACCGGTACGACGGATGACTGTAAAGATGCTTACTTTATTGGCTTTACTCCTGATGTTGTAACGGGCGTTTGGGTTGGTAACGATGACAACTCAAGAATGGGCGAACTTACCGGCGGAACAGTTCCTGCAAAAATCTGGAGGGATGTAATGCTTGTTGCTACAAAACCTTACGGTAATTCGGATTTTGAATATCCGGAAGTTATTTTGAATCCGTTCAAAGCATCAAGTGTGTCAATAATTCCGCAGAGCGAAGCCAAAAAGGTTTGGGAAGAAAAAGAAGCTGCAGAGCGTGAAGCTGCTGAAAAAGAGGCCGCTTCTCAATCAGCTCCTCAACCTCCGATTGTTAAGCCGGATTCGGTTAAACCATCGGCGCTTCTTCCGCAGGCATTTAAACCTATACAGAAAAAAGAGCCTGCTGAACAAAAAACAATAGAAGTTAAAGATGAGCCTCCGGCTCCGGATTTAGCGCCGGTTCCTGTCGGGGCGGCTCCTGTAGGACAATAAATATTTTGGAGAAAAAATGAAATTAGAAGATTTAAAATTTGTCTGCGGTGAGAATTCATTTCAAAGTGCAGATATTGAGAGAAATGACAAAACCATTGATTACGAGACAAGTGTTCAGCTGTCTTATATAAATATCTTATCTCTGGTTAAAGGGCTGGGTGTTGTAAGCGAGTTTTATGATGTTCAGGCTGCCGTTGCGGTAAAAGGCACCGGAATTATTGCGGTTGCTCTTGGTAAAACGCTGGCAGATGCAGTTACGAAGATTATGGATTCTAATCCGGTTGATTTTATGAATGCAACTGTTGTGCTTTCTTCGGAAGTAGATAGTGAAACTGCCAGATTTTTCAGGGATTCTAACTTAATAGCTGCGCCGAAATATACAAAAAACGCCCTTGAGGTTCTTGAGGGTCATAATGTCGGGTATGTAACCGTTAATACACCGTTAAAAGACTATAAACAATATCTTTCTAATGAAGTAAGAGTAACACCTCTCGGTACTTTAACACAGACTCCGAATTTAAGTGAACTGGATAAAGATACATTTAAAGTGGTTACAACGAATAAGCCTACAGTTGAACAGATTGAGGATGCGGTTTTTGCATGGAAAGTAGCTAAACATAATAATTCACAATGTATTGTAATTGCAAAAGATTTAAAAACTTCTGCGATTTCTCAGGGACTGCAATCCGCATCAATTGAATTTGCGCTGGATTATTCCTGTGATATGTCAAAAGATGCAATATTAGCTTCAGATATGCCGTTAACCGTTCATGATATCAATGTCGCATCTCAAGGCAGAATCGGAACTGTTATAGTGCCTTTTGCTTCGAAAGATGTTGTAGCTGCGGCAGATAAATACGCAATGGCGGTCATTACTACCGGTTTTAACAATATTTTATTTTAATAAAAATTTTAATATATTTTCCAATTAGGTATTGACATTAATAATAAAATCATGTATTATACATATATGATGATTATTAATGATAAAGACAATATTTTAAATTTGGAACAAAAGATTACATTCAGTATCGGATTGCTGGAAGTTGCAAAGACATACTGTGATTTTCATTACGACAAATCTCAGGAATTTATTGCTCTCGGATCCGTGCTGGAAGTTCTTTTGAACAACCAGAAGGATTTAGCTTCAAATTTAGACGGTATTGTGGCAGGTTAGATAAAATAACTTCTACTTTCCATAATTTTGTACCTGTCTTTTGCCGGCGAGCCGTCTTATGTTTGCTGATTCAAATCAAGAAAGCGGCTTGGCATTTGCCAAGCCGCTTTCTTGATTATATTCTTAAAAGAATTAGTATCTGTAATGAGCAAAAGCCTTGTTAGCTTCAGCCATTCTGTGGGTGTCTTCACGTTTTTTGCATGCTGCACCGTTTCCGTTAGAAGCATCAATTAATTCGTTAGTTAATTTTTCTACGAATGATTTGCCGCTTCTGTTTTTAGCAGCTGCAATTAACCAAGATGAAGAAAGTGCAAATCCTCTGTCAGGTTTAACATCAATAGGTACCTGATAAGTAGAACCGCCGATACGTCTTGCTTTAACTTCCAATAACGGAGTAGCATTTGTAACAGCTTTCTGGAAAATTTCCAGTCCTTTTTCGTTTGTTCTTTCTTCAATTTTCTTTACTGTTGAATAGAATATTCTTTCAGCGAGAGACTTTTTACCGCGTCTCATAATTCTGTTAATAAATTTAGAAACATCTACGCTGTTATAAATAGGGTCAGCTGAAGGAACTCTTCTTTCAGGTTTAGATCTTCTAGACATTATTTCTTACCTCC
>CALVCR010000086.1 GCA_944326125.1 Candidatus Gastranaerophilales bacterium
AGCAGAACTACAGTTCATTCTTAAGTTAGTAATAAAAGCTAAAATGATATAAGTTAACACACAAAAACCGGTTTATGGGGAACCGGTTTTTTTATTATTCATCATCAAGACTCAAAACTGCCATAAATGCTTCTTGCGGAACTTCAACCCGTCCGACGGCTTTCATACGTTTTTTACCACGCTTTTGTTTTTCAAGAAGCTTGCGTTTTCTTGTAATATCGCCGCCGTAACACTTATCAAGCACGCTTTTTCTAAGAGCTTTGATGTTTGTTCTTGCAATAACTCTTCCGCCGATTGCTGCCTGAATAGGAACTTCGAACATCTGGCGCGGAATTATTGTTTTTAATTTTTCGGTTAATTTTTGACCAATATAATATGCGCTATCTTCATGACATATTACAGAAAGTGCGTCAACTATTTCACCTGCAAGCATTATATCGAGCTTAACCAGTTTAGAGCGTTTGTAGTCTTCAAATTCATAATCAAGACTTGCATATCCTTTGGAGCGGGATTTTAACTGATCATAAAAGTCTGTAATAACTTCGCTCAGTGGTAAATGGTATATTAAATCGACACGTACTTTATCTAAATATGTCATATTAATAAAGATGCCGCGCTTTGTCTGGCATAAATCCATTAAAGTTCCGACGTATTCATTTGGAGTAATTATAGAAACTTTAACATACGGCTCTTCAATATAATCTCTGTATTGTGCGGCAGGAAGGTTTGCAGGGTTGTCTATTTCAACAACTTCACCGTTAGTCTTATGAACCTTGTATACTACAGACGGAGCCGTGGTAACAAGTGCAAGATCGTATTCTCTTTCCAGTCTTTCCTGCGCTATTTCCATATGAAGCATTCCTAAGAAGCCGCAGCGGAAACCAAACCCGAGAGCGCTTGATGTTTCCGGTTCAAAGGTAATGGAACTGTCAGAAAGTTTTAGTTTTTCCAGAGCTTCCTTAAGTTCATGGTAATCCTCGTTATCTACAGGATACATTCCTGAAAATACCATTGGCAGAGCTTCCTTATAACCCGGCAGCGGTTCTGAGGCAGGGTTCTCAACATGAGTCAATGTATCACCTACAAATCTTGTGATTTCTTTAATTGAACCTGCAAAATATCCTACATCCCCGCAGACAAGTTCATTTACCTGTACTCTGTTAGGGGTTAAGTATCCCAGTTCAATGACTTCATATTCTTTTCCGGATGCCATAAATTTAACTTTATCGCCCTGGCGGATTTTTCCGTCCATAATTTTAAAAAAACATAAAGTACCAAGATACGGGTCATAAGAACTATCAAAAACCAGAGCTCTTAACGGTTTATTTGTAGTATCCTCAGGCGGAGGTACAAAATCAACAATGGCTTCAAGAACCTTATCAATTCCTTCTCCGGTTTTGGCACTTACAGGAATTGCCATAGAAGTATCAATACCGAGAATTTCTTCTATTTCTTCCTTAACCCTTTCAACGTCAGCAGATGGCAAATCGATTTTGTTAATAACAGGAATTATTTCCAGATTCTGTTCAATTGCCATATAAACATTGGCAAGGGTTTGGGCTTCAACACCCTGAGTTGCGTCAACTATGAGCAAAGCACCTTCGCAAGCGGCAAGCGAGCGTGAAACTTCATAGGAAAAATCAACGTGCCCGGGCGTATCAATCAGGTTAAAGATATATTTCTCGCCGTTTTGGGCTTTATAATTCATTCTTGCGGCATTCAGTTTTATTGTGATTCCGCGTTCCCGTTCTATATCCATTGTGTCCAGAAGCTGATCCTGCATATCGCGTTCAGCTATTGTACCTGTGGCTTCCAGTAACCTATCGGCCAGTGTAGATTTTCCGTGGTCTATGTGGGCTATTATACAAAAATTTCTTACGTTTTTCCTTTGCATTGTTTTTCTTTCTTTAAATATATTCCTTCCTCTCCTAAGGGAGAGGGTTGGGGTGAGGGATCAATTCTTATTTTTTACCCCTTCTATTTACCCCTTCTATTTACCCCCCTCACGAAGTTCAGGCTTAACTTCCTCAGTTTCCTCTGCAGGCTGAGTAACTTCCTCTGTATCTTTGCTGAACAGGTGTTTAATCTTATATCTGAGAGTTTGTTTTTCGGCTTCATGTTCAGCAACAATTTCTTCTATTGTAGTAGCTTCGCTTCCTTCAATAGGTTCAGGAATTGAATTTACATAGTCTACAGCATTGTCGTATTCAGTTTTTGATGCAAGCCATTTAAATGATTTTACAAGAGTTAGAGGTTTTGCGGCATCTCCTCTTACAACAAGCTGGAATTTAGTTGCGGCATTATCAACATAACTGTTTGCAAAGCTTGGCAGAGTTGCAAGTTCTTCTTCCGGAACCATTTCACAGAAGAGAGAAAATGCTTTTGCAGTTACTATATTTAAGCTTGCTGCGCTGTTAATCAAGTTTGCAGGGTTAATTGCACCGAGTGGTCCTAAGAGATTAGAAACAAGCGATGCCATTCTTGCTCTTACTTTCATATCGGCATAGTTTCTTAGAATATCAAATTCACCAAATATATGCAAGCTTAAAATGTCTCCGAGGGATGTTATCGGGTCAAGATAACAAATACCGTCGTTAAAGCTTAAGTTTCCTGACAAATCAGAGAAGTGAGTTGTATCAATGGTCAGGAGTCCGTCAATAATTCCGCCGAGAGCGGTCTGGAAGAATTGAGATTCTCTGATGTTTTCGGCTAAGATTAAGTTTTCAATTTTACCGAAAGGTCCAAATTGGCCGTTTTTAACAGTGAAGTCAACATTTCCTTTAAGACTTCTCATTTGCTCTTCATATGTTGCACCCTTAAGTGAAATATTTGCATTAAAGACGGCAGTACCTTTTAAGGTATCTTTCATATTGGCAGCTTGAATAAGAGCCTTATCGGTGTTGATATTTTTCCCTCTTACATTAATATTAAGAAGTGATGATAAGAGATTCATTGATATATTGCCGTTAACCTGTCCGTCAAAGATATTTGTACGCAGGTTTCTTAGCCTGAAAATATTATTTTCCAGAGCTATTCTTCCGGTTGTATTTCTGATATCAATGTTACCCGAAATTATTCTTGCAAAATTAATAGAACCATTATGAATAACTACAGGAATATCTGCAGGTTCAGCAGGCTGGCTTGATTTTTTTGCAGGAGACGGCGGAACGTAAGCCATTGCTTTTTCTGATACCTTCATTACTTTGTCAACATTTAAGTATCTTGATGTAATATCAAGATCCATAATATTTAAAACGGATGAAGGAACCAGACTTATGGTACCGTCAATCTGTAAATCGGAACCGTTGAGGATTAAATCATCTGCGGTTAATTCAGCATGACTGCCTTTAAATCTTAAAGCGCCGTTTCTCAAATCCAGAAGGAGTTCCGGTATGGAAAGACTTTGAATTGTGAATCCGCCTCTCATTCTTGGGGCTGCAGTTTCGCCGAGAACAAAAGCTCTTCCGCCAAACTTGAATTCTGATTGAGGGAATGCATAAATCTTACCGTTAAGATATTTCGGCATTGTTATTTTGATAAGATTAATTCTGTTTCCTTCAATGGTGCCGTCGATTCCGAAAATTTCATCAAGGGTAACAATTTCATTCCCTTTTTCATCTACGTTAACTATACGTTCAAAGAAACCGGTTTTCTTAATTTTTATTCTGTTTCCTTTAAAATCAACAACTGATTGCAGTGAAATATTTTTTCCCTGAAGCTCATTCATATCAACAGGAGTTATATAGTTTTCTTTACTGCTGAGAGCTTGAACGTAAAGAGTTTGTTTATTTTTATTTCCTTCAACCGTTAATTTTACAGGAACCTTTCCGGCAGAGTGAATAAACGGTTTAAATTCTGTTCCGATAAGTTTGATTAAGTCTTCCGTGTAAATATTTCCGCCGGCAGTTAAGTTTATAGATTTTAACTTGTTATAATCAACTACATTGCCTGAGAATTTAATTTCGGATTTATCATTAATAAATAAAGAGTTTTCTTCAATTTCAATATTTTTATCTTCTATTTTAATTTCAAATTCAGGAATTCTGATTGAAGATCCTGTTTTTGGCATAGCAACAGTAAGATTTTCATTTTCAATTTCACCGGTTATTTCTTTTGAATTACAGAAGAATTCTCCGAAGAAATCTTGGTTTTGAATTACAAGGTTTCCGGCTTTGTCTTGAAGGTTGAGATTGCTTAATCCTGCCTGCAGAGAGGCAACAGCTTTTTTGAGTTTTCCTTCAAGATTTAATTTGAGAGTCATATCTCCCGATTTAAAGTTATATGCATTTCTTACTTCCTGCGGTGAAAAAGCGTTAAATAATACAGGAAGCGGAATTTTGTCAGCTGCTATGCTTATATCTGCAACTGATTTTTGATCAATTTTTCCGTCGATATTAACTTTTGAATTATTAACAAGAAGGCTTGAATCCTGGATTTGGAGCATATTATTATCAAGCAGCAAATTAATATTAGCATCAGCAAGAACTTTACCAACTCTTTTAACATTAATGCCGCCATTTTTTACTATAACGGAACCGCTTGATTTAAGTTTTTTGAAATTAGTTTTTATATAGCAGTCAGCTTTTACAATACCTGTAGCTGTAATATCTGCAAGTTCGTTTCTGATATGAAGAGAATCTAAAAATGCTTTTGTAAGGATAATCATATCATTGAACCGGATATCGCCTGTTTTAATTTTCATATCAATACCGGGTTTGCCTAAAACAGCAATACTTCCTTCAGCTTGAATGTTCTGGTTTTCTGCGGCATAGATATTTGTATCAAGTTTAATTGTTTTTCCGAAGCATTTAGCTTTTATGTAGCTTGGCGGAAGAACAAGATGAGAAACTTTCATTGTAACATTTTCAAGATTGAAGTAGCCGAGAATCAAGTCTTCTCTTACCCTCAAGCTTGTATCAAGATTAGCTTTTAAATTATAGTTCCGATACATTGTAACCGGATTAACAAAAGGAATATCAATTCTTTCTGCCGGATCATCTTCTTCATCCAAAGCCGGAGCCGGAGGAGGAAGGAATGTATCTATATTAATATCTGCTGTAATATTTTTGTTTTCGTCACTAAATAATTCAGCATAAGTTTTAATTTTCATTGTTTTGCCGTTAAAATAACCGGCAGTTAATCTCTCACCCTGTAATTTTAAATAGTGATTTGATTCTAAATCATTGACAAGAACCTTATAGTTATTAAGTTTTACGCAAGGTATTTTAATTCTTATCCAGGCAGGATTGAACCAGCCTTTTTCTTCAATTTCGGTTTGAGGTTTTTCAAGAGCCTGTTCTTTTCCCCTGTTAAGGATATATTCCACAAGCTGAATAACTTTAAATTGTTCGTTGTTAGCAATTTCAAGGTTAACGTAAGGGTTATTGACTTCAAAAGCCGAAACTTTAACGGTTAGTAAAAATATGCTGGGGATTGCAACTCTTGTTTTTAAGCTGTCAGCTGAGAATAAAAGCGAATCGTCCGGAAGTTTAACCGTAATATTATCGGCTTTAATTCCTGCACCGAGAAGCGGGGTTGTAATAATTTTTGCATTTTCAAAATTAATATTTAATTTTGCCTGTTCTTGAGCAATTTTTTGAATTTCAGGCTTAAATTTATTTATGTCCACAACATGCGGAAGTACAAATAAAAATGACAAATAAAGCAATATAATAATTGTAAGAACAGTATAACCTGTAATTGTTAAGAATTTTTTCATATATTTCAATCCCCTAAATTACTAACCTCATTCAATTCTACCACAAAATCCGCTGTTACGTTTTTATTTTTTTGTAAAGATTTTGAAATAACTTGACATTTTTCTGCTAAAATAAAAATTATGTCAAGATTGTTACATTAGGCGAATTGAGGAAAAAGAGATTATGAAGAGAATTATTTTGCTGTTATTTATGATGTTAATGAGCCTGCAATCAGCTCAAGCAATGAATGTTGATGCGTTCATTGATAAACATCTGGCGCCTGTGTCTGACGCAGTCGCGCGTGTAATTTTCTTCTCGGTGCCGGTATTTGGCGGAAAGGTTCCGTTAATTATTTTTTGGATTATTATTGCCGGATTTTTCTTTACTATATATTATAGAGGCGTTGCTATCTGGGGATTTAAGCACGCTATTGAACTTGTATGTAAACCTGTTGAAAAACACCACGAAGGATGCGGTGAAGTAAGTTCATTTCAGGCTCTTGCAACTGCTTTATCAGGAACTATAGGTATCGGCAGTATTGCCGGTGTTGCAATCTCTATTTCAATAGGCGGACCGGGTGCTGCATTCTGGATTTTCTTCGGTGCCATCTTAGGTATGTCTATTAAGTTTGTGGAAGCTACTCTTGCTGTTAAATACAGAAGATTCAATCTCGACGGCTCCGTATCAGGCGGTCCGATGCACTATATTGCTCACGGTTTAACCAGAAAGAAATTACGCTGGTTAGGGCAGCCTTTGTCTGTAATCTTTGCTATTCTTTGTATCGGCGGCGGTATTACTGGCGGTAATATGATTCAAATTAACCAGACAGCTCACCAGCTTGTATTTATTACAGGCGGTCAGAATAGTATTCTTCACGGTTATACCTGGGTAATCGGTTTAATTGTTGCTATACTTATCGGTATGGTTGTTGTCGGAGGTATTAAGAGTATAGCTAAAGTTACTACAATCTTAACTCCTACAATGTGTATTATGT
>CALVCR010000087.1 GCA_944326125.1 Candidatus Gastranaerophilales bacterium
AGGTTATTTATAAAGAAAAATCAGAAATGGAGTTTACGTACAGACATTCCATTCTGCATGACGGAAGATATATTCTTCTCGGAGCCGAGTTTGAACTGACTAAAAAGCCAAAAGAAGAAATACAAGCGCTTTTAGATAGGAACCTTGCATTCAGAA
The DNA here is from genome assembly GCA_944326125.1 of Candidatus Gastranaerophilales bacterium. Classification (GTDB taxonomy): domain Bacteria; phylum Cyanobacteriota; class Vampirovibrionia; order Gastranaerophilales; family Gastranaerophilaceae; genus CAG-196. The sequence continues at coordinate 157 of CALVCR010000087.1, forward strand.
AAGAAATCCAGCCTTCACTGGCTATACCGAATGCCGGAAGTGTATTTAAAAACCCGCCGAATGATTCAGCAGGACGGCTACTGGATAAAGCGGGGGCTAAAACCTTTGATCTTGAAAAAGTAAAGGTCTGGGACAGACACGCGAACTTTATTGTAAACAAAGGTGATGCAACTTCTGAAGATGTACTTGAATTGATGGTAAAAATGTACTCTGCAGTTAGAGACATTTATACAATAGAATTAAGACCTGAAATTATTTTTATAGGCGACAAAACTAAAAAAGAGGAAGAATTATGCAATATACTGTACAAAAAGACGACAAAATAGCTGTTTTATGCGGAGGAATGTCTTCAGAAAGAGAAGTTTCAATGCGTTCAGGTAAAAACTGCTATGAAGCGCTTTTAAGGTTAGGATATAAAAATGCAGAGCTGGTTGTTGTAGACAAAAATATAGCAGAAACTTTACGAAACGGTAATTATAACTGCGCATTCAATGCTCTTCACGGAAAATACGGCGAAGATGGCTGCATTCAAGGAATTCTTGAAATCCTAAGAATACCTTACGCAGGCTGCGGAGTTATGGCAAGTTCTATTTGTATGAATAAAGAATATACAAAAAGAATCCTTTCAACAGTCAAAGATTTTCCGCTTATAAAATCTGTTTTTGTAAAAAAAGGTGATAATGTCAAAAAAGCTGTTGAAGGGCTTAAATATCCTCTTATTACAAAGCCTGTTTCAGAAGGTTCAAGTTTTGGAATGACTAAAGTTAATACCTCTGATGAGCTTGAAAATGCGTATAATGAAGCTTTAAAATACAATGATGATGTTTTAATAGAAGAATTTATAGACGGATTCTTTGTAACGGTCGGAGTATTGGAAAAAGACGGTAAAGCTTTTGCAACTGAAGTTCTTGAAATCAGACCGAAAAATGAATGGTATGATTTTGAAGCAAAATATACTAAAGGTATGTCAGAATTTATAGTTCCTTCAACAGGTTTATCGGAAGAAGGAACAAGACTTGTAAAAGAATTTGCGGTCAAAGCTCACGAAACGGCAGGATGCTCAGGGGTTTCAAGAGTAGATTTTATGATAAAAGATGACAAGCCGTATTTTCTTGAAGTTAATACAAGCCCGGGAATGACGGATACAAGCGATTTACCGGCGCAAGCAGCCGTTTGCGGAATAAATTATGACAATTTAGTTTTAATGATACTTAAAAGCGCGGGACTTGATAAGTAATGTCAGATGAAGAAAGCTTAAAACCCAGATATCACCAGCAAAGACGCCTAAAGCAGGCTAAAATGCAGCGCAGAATCAGGCAGTCACAAAGACGTCTCGTTCGTCTGAGAGCTATCTGGCGGCTTTTAATTATAATCATCATTCTGGGACTTATATATGGAATATTAAAAATGCCGCAATGGAGACTTCCGGCTGATGCATTTGACAGTTTAAACAGTCCGTCTCTGGAAATTGTAAATAACAGAATTGTCCCGTCTCAAAAAATTCTTTCAGCTTTAAGAAGGAATCAAGTTCCTAGACAGCCTATTTTTCTTGTAAAGACAGATAATCTTAAAAAGAGCATAACACAGCTTGAACCGGTTCAGAATGTTTATATAAGAAGATACTGGTTTCCTGCAAGACTCCAGATAATTATTATAGAGAGAAACCCTATTGTAACTATAACGCCGGACTTTAACGTTCCGCCTATAGCATTCTTCTCCGCAGACGGAAAACTTATCGGAAGGGAATATATGCCTCTCGCTCCTGATTATAAAACAGTCCTTGTCGTAACATACGGAACAGGGGGAGATGATTACAGAAACTGGGATGCAAAAAAAGTTACAGCTTTAAAGAAACTGGCAAACCTCGTTGAAGGTGAAACCGGTGAAAAAGTTGAATATATAGATTACAGAAACCCAAAAGATGTCTATATAAAAATACCTACCGCCAATATTAGACTCGGAAGCTTTAACGCAGGCTCTTTTGATAAAATTCAAAGACTGCCTTCTCTTCTTCCGCAGGTTAAAATGCTCAATAAAAAAGTCAAATATATTGATTTAAGGTGGGAAACAAGTTATATAAAATTGGATGAGTAATGCCGGACAGCGTTTATATTCACATACCTTTTTGTAAGTCTAAATGCCGATACTGCTCCTTTATTTCATTTACGGATGAAAGCGGTAAAGATGCTTATATTGAAACCCTGCTCCAAGAAATAGGGGTAATTTATATGGGAGAACCTTTAAAGACTCTTTATTTCGGCGGAGGGACACCTTCTTTAATTGATGCCGGTTCTTTAAAGAAAATTATAGATAAATTTAATTTAAAAGATGATTGTGAAGTCACCTTTGAACTGAATCCGGATGATGCGGATATTCAATATTTAAAAGAATTAAAATATATCGGTATAAATCGTCTAAGTATGGGCGCCCAGAGTTTTAATAACAAAATATTAAATCTTATAGGAAGACGCCACACGGCAGAAGATACTAAAAATGCCGTAAAGTTAGCAAAAGAAGCCGGATTTTCTAATATCAGCCTTGATTTAATTTACGGACTTCCTTCTCAGACAATGGAAGATCTTATTTTTGATATAGAAGAGATTCTTAAATTAAACATTCAGCATATATCGACTTACGGATTAAAAATAGAAGAAGGATCTTACTTTGGCTCTCATTTACCCCCTAATTTACCTGATGATGATATTCAAGCTGATATGTACGAGGGGGTAAATGAATTATTGAAAAAGAATGGATTTTACCGGTATGAAATCAGCAACTTTTCCAAGAAAGGTTATGAATCACGCCATAACTTAAATTATTGGAATAATGAAGAGTACTATGGTTTTGGAGTTGCGGCACACGGATATATTAACGGAATACGGTACTATAATTATACCAATCTGAATGATTATCTAATGGCCGAAAATAAAAAAGCATCAGAGCATAAACTATCCTTAAAAGAAAAACTGGAAGAAGAAATTTTTCTGGGATTCAGAAAAGAAGAGGGGGTAAATGTATCCAAAATAAAAACAAAATACAATTTTGATTTTGAAAAAACTTTTGCTCCGGTTTTAAATAAATACAAAGATTTTATAATAAAAACTCCTCTCGGATACAAATTGAATCTTCAAGGAGTTTTATTGAGTAATAATATTTTATCCGAATTCTTAATGTAAGAATCTGAACCAAATATAAACAGAACTCATAGCAAGTGCAATTAACGTAGTTAATACACCGTATTTGAGGTAG
>CALVCR010000088.1 GCA_944326125.1 Candidatus Gastranaerophilales bacterium
CTTCTGCATTTATACGGCATTCAATAGCATGACCTCTTAAGAGAACATCTTTTTGCTCATATCCGAGTTTTTTACCGGAAGCCACAAGGATTTGTTCTCTTACAATATCTATCTGAGAAATCATTTCCGTTACACAGTGTTCAACCTGAACCCTTGTATTCATTTCCATAAAATACCATTTTCCGTCATGGTCAAGCAAGAATTCACAAGTTCCTGCGCCTTCGTATCCGATAGCTTTTGCAGCTCTTACCGCCGCAGCACCCATTGCAGCTCTTGTTTTCTCATCAATTGCAGGAGAAGGAGCTTCTTCCAAAAGTTTTTGGTGTCTTCTCTGAATAGAACAGTCTCTTTCGCCCAGGTGAATTACATTTCCGAAAGAGTCTCCAAGAATCTGAACTTCAATATGTCTCGGGTTCTCCAGGAATTTTTCAGCATAAACTCCCGGATTTCCGAAAAACTTCTCGGCTTCCTGCTGGCATAATTCCATATTCACAGCAAGCTCATCATCGCTGCGGACAATTCTCATTCCCTTACCGCCGCCGCCTGCCGTTGCTTTTAAAATAATAGGATAACCCGCCTTATGAGCAAATTCCCTTGCTTCTTCTACGGAGTTTAAAATCCCTGTTCCCGGTGTTACAGGAACATCATTTTCTATCATTGTTCTTCTTGCGGTAGCTTTATCGCCCATTTTACGCATAGCTTCTGCAGAAGGTCCGATAAATTTAATACCGTGTTTTGTACAAATATCTACAAAATCAGCTCTTTCTGACATAAATCCGTAACCCGGATGGATTGCATCAGCTCCGGTCATTAAAGCAGCAGAAATTATAGCAGGTATGTTTAAATAACTTTCAGAACTCGGTGCAGGACCGATACAATATGCATCCGTGGCTAATCTTACATGCAAAGATGTTGCATCTGCCTGTGAATATATCGCTACAGTAGGAATTCCAAGCTCTCTGCAAGCTCTGATAACCCTTACTGCAATCTCACCCCTGTTTGCTATTAAAACTTTTTTAAACATATTTATATTTCCTTAAAACAACTGTGAATAGAATTAAAATTCTATTCACGGTTCACTGTTCACTATTCACTTTATTCAACATACATCAATGTTTGACCGTATTCAATAGGGTCGCCGTTTTTAACGCATATTTGAATAACTTTGCCTGAATGTTCTGATTTAATTTCATTCATAAGCTTCATTGCTTCTATAATACAAACAACATCTCCTTCAGAAATTGTTTTACCTACTTCTACAAACGGCTCTGCATCCGGTGAAGGTGCAGAATAGAAAGTCCCAACCATTGGAGAAGTAATAGCCTTACCTTTTGGAGCTTCAGCCTCTTGTGCAGGAGAAGCCGGCGCAGCTGCAGGAGCCGCAGGAGCTGCGGCAACAGGAGCAGCCGGAACAGCTGCCGCAACCACTTCAGGTAAATCTTTTCTAATTGTAATTGCCTGTTCGCCATCTTCGAGAGAAATCTCTGTAAGGCCGTTATCTGTAATTATTTTTGCTAATTTTTCTATATAATCTGTTTCAAATTTCATCTTTTTCTCCTCAACCATGTTTTATGTGCCCAAATCGGATTAAAACGCCGATTTACGGCTCACTATACACGATTCACGAACTAAACTCTATCCAAATATTCGTTGCTTCTGGTATCAACTCTGATAACATCTCCGTTTTGTACAAAGAACGGAACCTGTACAACAGCACCTGTTTCCAAAGTAGCAGGTTTTGTACCGCCCTGAGCAGTGTTTCCTTTTTCTGCCGGAGGAGTATCAACAACTTCCAACTCAACGTGTGCAGGAATATCAACACCGATAATTCTTGTATCGTGTGTTAAAACCTGTACTATCATATTTTCTTTAAGGTATTTAACACCATCACCGACTTGATCTTCTGTCAGCTGCAACTGTTCGTATGATTCCATATCCATCATAACGAACTCTTTTCCTTCTTTATATAAATACTGCATTTCTTTACGGTTAAGCATAGCTTTTGCAACTTTTTCACCGGCTCTGAAAGTTCTTTCAATAACGTTTCCTGTTTCTGCATTTTTAAGCTTTGTTCTCACAAAAGCTGCGCCTTTACCGGGTTTAACGTGCAAAAACTCAACTACTGTCCAGAGTCCGTTGTCTAATTCAAGTGTTAAGCCATTCTTTAAATCGTTTACTGAAATCATACTTGCTCCTTAACTGCGTAATTACTATCTATTTTCCTTGATACTACCACAAACAGGAAATTAGGGCAAGCCCGCCAGAATGCGCTATTTAGCGCTGATTGAGAAGTATTCAAGAATTCCGGCAAGAGCTTTTGAACGGTGAGATATTTTATTTTTTTCGTCATCGGTAAGTTCAGCCATTGTTTTATCCGAATCTTTTAAAAGAAAAATAGGATCATATCCAAATCCGTGCTCGCCTTTTTGCTCATAAGCAATTGAGCCTTCACAAATCCCTTTAACCGCTTTTTCCACATCACCCTGCGGATTAATTAATGTCATACAGCATTCAAAATGAGCCGTTCTGTTTTCAACTCCGTCCAGTTCCCGCAAAACTCTATCAATGCGCTTTTGCGGAGTTTCCGCATACCTTGCCGAATGAATCCCGGGATTCCCGTCAAGAGCATCAATACATAAACCTGAATCATCAGCCAGCGCCCAGGTTTTAGACATTTCCCAGGCGGCTTTTGCTTTAATCAGAGAATTTTCTTCAAAAGTAGCACCGTCTTCTACCGGATCAAAACCTTCGGGAGGAAGTACAAATTCTATCCCGCGGCCTTCAACCATTTCATTAATTTCTCTGACTTTGTTCGGATTTGATGTAGCAAGAACTATTTTCATCTTTTATCCCTAAGCATCTTCTTTTGCTATACGCTCATTAAGAAGCTCTTTGCTTTTCTTTAAAATATTTCTTTGTCTGTCCGGTAAATTCATACCATACAAAAGATTATTTACGTTGAAAAGTACTAATTGAAGAGCTTCCTTGTTAAAACGTTTAATTGAATCCGGTGAATAAAGTTTAACCAAAATATCCGGATGATCTAAAAGAGCAAGATTAGTAAGGGCTATTTCTTTCTCTCCCATATCGTGAATAGGGTATTTTCCCCGTTTGTTTTTTACAAGATAAATTTTCTTCAAAACAGAAGGTTTTTTATCAAAAGTTTCATAAACATTTTCTATCATATCAGGCGTTGCATAAAAAAGAGGAGTCTTGCCTTTTTTATTCTTTGTAAGGTAAATTGTCTTTAAAACACCAGGTTGATCTGCAAAAACTCTGCCGATTTCTGCAGCAACACCCGGAGCAGCATAGTGCATAGGAATTTTTCCGTCATCATTTTTAGTAAGATGAATTTTCTTTAGCACTTTCGGATAATCTTTTAACTCTTCGTGAATTTTATACATATCCGAAGCATCAAGTTTATGCATATTCAAATCTCCGGCATATCCCTGATTTAACTGAAAATGAATAAGATGTTCCGCATTTTCTTCTTCTTTAGTTTTCTTTAAACCCAGAAATGCTGCAGCTGCAGCCAAAAAACCCGCAGCCTTTGGAGCTGTTTTTGTAAATGTGTCCTGCACAGGTTGAGACTGCAAAACATTCTTAGGTGCTCTTTTGAATGATCGAGCTGAATAATATTGATTAGTTGATTGATTGGAAAATGTTACTTTCATTATTGTACTCCTTATAAGTCTGAATACAAACCATTTTACCCGCTAATTTTTCTAAATCAACCTGCCTTTTTATTGTAATAATTTAGCTCTCTGTCAAGTTCAAGCTTCCTTCCGCCCGAATTAAAAAGCTTAACCGGACATTTCCATTTAGCCAGTCTGTACTCCAAACTTACACGCAAAACCTCAAGCCCGTATTTACAGGATCGGACAAAATTTATTGAAGAAGCTTCTTTAAAATATTTTGTCGGACAAGATATTTCGCCGATTTTATACCCGTTAAATAAAATTAAAGCCAGCATCTGGTTATCAAAAATAAAATCATCGCTGCAATCTTCAAGGGGTAAATTTTCTAAAATTTCCTTCGTAAACCCTCTAAATCCGGTATGATACTCGGATAATTTTTCACCGATTACAAAATTTTGAAATTCCGTTAAAAACCTGTTTGAAATAAATTTGTATAAAGGCATCCCGCCTTTTAATGCGGAATTCCCCAGCATTCTTGATGCAATAACGGCATCATATTCACCAAATGCCATCATAGAAGCAATTGCCGGCAAAAGTTTAGGCGTATACTGATAATCCGGATGAAGCATTATAACAATATCCGCACCGGCTTTTAATGCCGCACGATAGCAGGATTTTTGATTCCCGCCGTAGCCGAGATTTTTTTCATGGACAATAGTTGTTATTCCAAGCCTTTTGGCAATTTCTTTTGTCTCATCAGAAGAGAAATCGTCGACAAGAATAATCTCATCGACGAAATTTTGATAAATCTCATTATATGTCTTTTCTAAAGTCTTTTCCGCATTATATGCAGGCATTATTACTACAACTTTTTTACCATTAATCATATTATCATTTCTCAGTTAGTATAACGGTCTGCACAAGCCGAAAATCCCGGTTTATTAACTTTCTACTGCCTCCTCAACAGCCGGTTCTTCCGCATTACGGATAGTTGACTTGTCAGAATACAAAGCTTTGTTTTTGAATTTTTTAACCTGTCTGTCAAGCTTGTCTGCAAGAAGGTCAATACTTGCATACATGGATTCAGCAGATTCTTCGCAGCGAACAACTCCAGTATTCATTTTGCATGAAACTTCTGCAACATGTTTTCCTGTTGCAGCAGGGTTTTTGATTACTGAAAGCATTACATCCATTCCGGTAATTTGATCATAGTGATTAGTTACCTTGCCGAGTTTTTCTTTGACGTAAGCCTTGATAGCGTCAGTAATCTCAATGTTTTTACCATTTACGTGTATATACATTTACACCTCCTAATGTGCTACCTTTCTATTGTACAACATGTTAGAAGATTTTTAAAGTACCTTGTTTCATTTTTGTTACTTTAAAAACCTTGAAAAACGGTAAATAGAAGCGGAGGATTATTCTAAAATCTGCGGAAGCTCTACATCAGGCGCACCGATAGTTCTTACCAGCTCAAGTACGGCAGCCTTCATCTGGCATTTCTGCGCAGTTGCACTGAAAAAATCGCTGTAAAAACATCCTACACAGTTACAGCCTCTTTTATAACATTCTAATGCTGTCGGTGTCCACCTTTTAACAGCAATAGCTCTTCCCATATCACGACTTTTAAACACTTATTCCTCCAAAAATACACGTACAGTGCTTTTTTATATTCCCCAATGTCGAATAATTTAATTTCAACTACTCTTTTATTATATGGCTTAAGAAAGCTTTTACAACCCATCCAAACCCAATTGTAAACACTTTTTTACATATATAGAAACTCCCACAAATATTGACCTTAAGCCGTTTCAAGGCAATTAAAACTCCCATGCCTACATGGTTTGCCAGAAATTTTAGCATGCAAACCCATGCCGGAAGCATGTTTGCATGTCGCCGAACTGCGATTAAGTTTTGTAAAGATGTTGGCATGGTTTAGCTTAGAGCTGTTATCAAGCCCTCAAGCTTCATACTTCTGGAACCCTTTAAAAACAATATTTTTTGCTTGGAAACATTACTCCGGATATATTCTGCCGCACTTTCTATATCAGAAAAATGGCGGCTGTTAACTTTATTTACTTCATTGGTTATATATTCGGAAAGACTGCCGATAGAAATAATATCCGCATCAGGACTTAATTTCGGATGGTTATTTATATATTCTCCGAGTTCCATGTGATAACGGACCTCATCTTCTCCTAACTCTCCCATATCAGCAAGAACAAGAGCATAGCTTTTATAAAGCTCAAAAACCGTATCAACAAAAGCCCGCATAGATTCAGGATTTGCGTTATAGCTGTCGTTTATAATCTCAAATCCTCCGGCATTTACTGCTTCCCAGCGTTTTTCTATCGGGTGGTATTTTTTCAGCCCTTTTTGAATCTCATCTTCTGTCATCCCGAGTTTTAAACCCGTATTAATTGCCGCAAGGGAATTTTCTATATTATAATCCCCGCCGACATTCAATTCATAAACAGCCCCTTTGTATTCAAATTTAGAATAATTTGTATCTTTTTCAAAAATTTTTACATCGTTTATTGAATAAAATATTTTATCGCCGGAAAAATCTACTGTTCTTTTAATTAAATCATCATTATGTGCAATAAAAGTATCCCCTCTCTGGTGCTTAACTATCTCGCACTTAGCTTTAGCAATATTTTCTCTTGAACCTAACCTTCCTATATGAGCAGTTCCGACATTTGATATAACCGTAATATCAGGCTCTGCATATTTAGAAAGAAGTTCAATTTCACCCAGTCCGCGCATTCCCATTTCCAGTACGAGAACCTGAGTATTATCAGGCGCTTCAAAAATAGTCTGGCATAGGCCTATTTCATTATTATGATTCAAAGGTGTCTTAAACGTTTTGAATTTTTGGGATAATACTGATGAAATCAGTTCCTTAGTTGTAGTTTTGCCTGAACTTCCTGTAACAGCAACAACAGTAAAATTAAGCTTTCTTCTTCTGTAATTGGCAAGCTTAAGATATGCTTCAAGTGTATCAGGAACTTTAAATGTTATGCCGTAAATTTCCGCATAAGTGGTAAAACATCCGGAAGCACCTTTTTCAATGGCTTGCGGAATAAACTTTTCACCGTCAAAAGAAGCTCCTTTTAGAGGCAAATAAAAGTCTCCAGGTTTAATCGTTCTGGTGTCAGTAGAAATATTCACATCTAAATCCTTATTACTGCCATTTAATATTTCAGGCCTAACCGCTTCAACAATTTCACTAAGTTTCATAATTACACCTTCCGAACAATTTTTTCTAACTCCTGAAGAATATTTTCAGGCGTTTGATTTTCTTTTATTAGTTTACAATTATAAATTCTATCATCCGGCGCCCAGTAATAAATCATCTTATCTTCATAAAATACGGAAACCAGTGGAACATCTAATGCACATCCAAGATGCATTGTTCCGGTATCAATACTTATAAGAGCCTTA
>CALVCR010000089.1 GCA_944326125.1 Candidatus Gastranaerophilales bacterium
TCCATTGTCAGAAAGTTTATGTCCATTAGTCTATTTCCTAGACCGCTCGAACTTCTCGTTGTCCTATCTTTCGCTTTTGAATTAACAAGTTTCTTTCGTCTTTCTCTATTCTGTTTTCAAGGTGCGGAGCAACCGCTCTATTTTCATAAACCAATTTAATCCGGCTACTTTAATTTTCAATCGATTCGTTCGTGCATAGCTCTTGTGACTACTCGACTATTCTTTCCTCACTCAGACCACAAAATATCGCTTTTGCTATCTCGGCCTATCTATACACCGGAGCAATCACTCCGTACTAATTCATATTACCTAATCAAAATTCTTTGTCAACAGGTTTTTTAAAATTTATTGTTACAATTCTTAAAAAAATATTTACAAGGGCTGAAGCACAATAAAAAAGGCTAATTTAGAAATTAGCCCTGTGTAGAAAGTGTAGAAGTTTTATCGTGTGTGAGAAAATATAACATGTAGAATTTTAAAATTAAGCTGTCATACCCATTAATGAATCCATTACGTAATCCATAACATTCGGAGCATTTTCTTCGCCGAATTCTTCCTGTACGATTCCGTAAATCATTTCAAATCTTTCCATGTATCCGGCAACTCTTTCCTGTGTAGCAGCATCTACATTTGCTTCCTTAACTTCTGTGGTTTGCGGCGCTACAAAGAAATTATTACTAGCCATAAATTCCATAACTTTTGAAGGATCTACCGGAGTCTCATGACGTTGAACAACCGGCTGCTGATCTGCTTGAGCATTTTTTGCTGCAGCATCTTCACGCCTTTGAGGTACATATCCGCCTACGCCATAATTACCATATCCTGTTAATCTGCCGATACCGTCTGTCATTTTCTAATACTCCTTTTTCAAATTTTTCCTTTGTAATATGTATATCGGCATTTTTTTTGAAAACTTTAGGATTTTTTGAAATATTGTTACAAATGTTTACAATATATATCGGCCAATGATTTTTCCGTTCTCTATTCTATCTAGACGCACCCGCGTTAAAGTATTAAATTCACCGTCATCTAACCTTACTGTAAGGTAGTTTCTGGTTACTCCTTTATATTTACCCGCTTTATCAAGTCTTTTTTCTATTAAAACTTCCGCATCTGAACCAATGTTTGAGCAGAGGAAACTATCGTATTTTTCTGCTGAAATTTCTTTTATAACGGAAGCTCTTTCCTCTTTAACCTTATCAGGAAGATGTCCGCTCATTTTTTCAGCAATCGTACCTTTTCTTATTGAATAAGGGAAAGTATGAATCTGGCTGAGTTTTGATTTTTTCAAGTTTTCTACCGTTGTTAAAAAATCTTCCTCAGTCTCTCCGGCAAACCCTGCTATAATATCACTTCCTAAAAATGGTTTATCAAATCTGGAGACAATATCTTCAATCTGATCCAAATAATATTCAACAGTATAATGTCTGTTCATACTTTTTAATGTCTTATTACACGCGGATTGAAGCGAAAGATGAAAATGCGGACAAAACTTTTCGCTATCCTGTAAAAAATCAAGCATGCCGGAAGTAATCTCAAGAGGATTCAAAGAGCCTAATCTATATCTTGGAATCTTAGTTTTAACTTCAATCTCCTTTAATAAATCAAGAAGTTCTCTCCCGAAATCTTTTCCCCAGAGCCCTATATGAATTCCTGTCAGAACAACCTCTTTATACCCTGATTCGGCATACTTATTTATCTCATTTATAATAAATTCTGAATCAGCACTCCTTGATTTACCTCTTCCGTACGGGATTATACAGTATGAACAACGGTTATCACACCCGTCTTGAATCTTTAGACTTATTCTTGTTTTAGTTGTGTCATCCAAGGTTACCTTACAAAACTCATTTTCACCCATTAAATCTTTGACAGCATAGGCTTCATTATTCGCAAGATGTTTAGCAAGTTCAAATTTATCTTCGTTTCCGAAAACATAATCAATAAAATCCTTCTTAAGAAGTTTTTCTTTTTCAATTTGAGCAATACAGCCCGTCAAAACAGTTTTCAACCCCAAACCGTGAGCGTGTCTCAAATAATACATAGCCTCATTATCGCTTTTATGGGTAACTGAACAAGAATTTAAGATATAATAATCAGCCTCCTGCTCCTTGCTTACCTGTTCAAACCCGGCCTTAACCAGTTTTTGTGCGACAATCTGCCCCTCAAACTGATTAGATTTACATCCCATTGATTTCAGGTAAAACTTTTTCATTTCTAAATCCTATATAGAAATCAAATACCAGGTAACAAGAGTCAGATAAACAGCCAGTCCGACTACGTCAATTGTAGTTGCAATAACAGGCCCTGACGCAACAGCCGGATCTATTTTCATTTTTTTAAGCACTAACGGTGTACAGGAACCTATCAAAGTTGCAATGGTCATATTCAGTGTCATCGCAATACCCACAATCACACCGAGTTCAATATTATGTTTCCACCCCCAGGTAACAAGGGTTACAAGGATTCCAAAAATAAACCCTATACAAACCCCCGTAAGAGTCTCTCTCAAAATCTGATGCCAGCCGGAGCTAAGGGAAATTTGACCTGTTGACATACCGCGAACCATAAGGGTGATACTTTGCGTGCCGATATTTCCGCCCAAACCGGCCAGCAAAGGCATAAATGCTGCAATTATCGGAAGCGCGGTAAACGTTTTATCATATTTATTAGTAACAGAAACTGCTATAAATTCTCCGATAAGAGTAATGAACAGCCACGGAATCCTAGCCTTAATGGAATGTGCAAGACTTCCCGTTAAAATATCATCGTCATCGGCAAAGTCCGTTACGATACCTGAAGATGTATAGATTTCATCAGTAGTTTCTTCTTCTACAATATCCTGAACATCATCCCACGTTACAATACCTTTTAAGTGGTTATATAAATCAACAACAGGCAGGGCATTAAACTGGTATTTCATAAAAACATCAGCAATATGCCCCTGATAATCGTCAACATGGACTTTAACAACATCTCTGGACATAATATCGGAAATCTGCAGATCAACAGGAGAAGTAAGCAGTGTTCTTAAAGAAACAACACCTAAAAGATGGTTATGCTTATCTACTACATATACATAATATAATTCAAGGTTTTCTTTTTCAGCCTTAATCCTGATCGTATCAAGAGCATCTTTAACCGTCATACTATAGCCGACAGTAAGAACGAGCGGGGTCATAATACCACCCGCCGTATCTTCGTTATATGTTAAAAGTTCACGAACTTCAGAAGAGAATTTTTGCGGAAGTTTTTCCAAATAGGTTTGGGTTTCATCATCTTCCATATCCCCCAAAACGTCTGCAGCTTCATCGTGCGGAAGTTTTGAAATAAGTCTTGAAGCCAAACCTTCATCAATATCCCCGAGGATTTCAACCTGAAGCTGAGGCGGCAAGTATTCGATTACATCTGCAGCCTTTTCTTCATCAACTTTTGTTATACACTTAAGTCTTTCTTCCGGTTTCAGCTGTTGGAAAATATCTGCCAAATCCGCAGAGTGATAGGAATTTAACTCATCAGCAAGCTGCTGATCAGCATCGCATTCTATCAGCTCATGAATTCTATCCAGTGTATTTTCCAAATTAGTCATTTTCTAACCCGTTATCTGTAGTTTGTAAACTGTAAAGGATAGTCGTACTTATCCTCGTTTGAACGAAGCATTTTAATAACTTCCTGCAAATCATCTTTGCTTTTGCCTGAAACCCTGACCTGTTCGCCCTGAATAGATGCCTGAACCTTCAGTTTAGAATCTTTGATATCAGCAACTATTTTCTTTGCAAGTTCTTGAGTCAAACCTTTTCTCAGATTATAAACCTGTCTTACATTTCCGCCCAGAGCATTTTCAACGGCCTGAGGATCCAGAATTTTTATGCTTAAACCTCTTTTTACGAGTTTTGTCTGGAGAATATCATAGATATTTCTCAATTTCATCTCGTCATTTGTAGTAATAGTAATGGTTTTATCAGCCTCTAAATCAATAGAAGAATTAGAATTTTTCAAATCAAAACGTGATGTTAAATCCCTTTTTACCTGATCAACCGCATTCACAAGTTCTTGTTTATCAAATTCTGACACTACATCAAAGCTGCAATCTTTTGCCATATCAAAACTCCTATTTTTATCTACTTATTCATAATAACATGAATAAGTTTAATAAGAGCTATGCAAAAACATTAACTAAAAAATTTTTTTTAGGGTTCACCGGTGTATTTTCCCGCGGGGTATAAGGAATCGGCATCTCTCTAGGGTAAGGTTCTGTCCTGAAACAATCATCACATCCGTATCGTGATTTAAAATAAGCAGGAGCATTAGCACTGAACATACTGCCCATCATTGCCGGAGCCATCATTCCCATCATTGCATACGGATAATAGTAACCAAACATATTTACACACCTTTTTTAGTACTTCACATTTATATAAAGTATTTTTGTATAAAAAAGTTGCTTCTGATGTTAAGTTATGTAAACAAAAGAACCGTAAGGCAGCAGAATTGAGAAAATTGTAAATTAAAAATTTTTATGTTATGATTTTTCAGTATTGGAGTAAATGGAATATGATTACAGTAAAAGATGTTGAACACGTTGCAAAACTGGCACGTTTGGAATTAACGGAAGAAGAAAAAGAAAAATTCACAAAACAATTGGGTGATGTTCTAAAACATGTTGATGCCATGAACGAGGTTGATACAACAAATGTGGAACCGATGGCGCATGCTATTGATTTTGTGAACGTAATGAGAGAAGATAAAGTATTTTACGAACAAACGAAAGAAGAACTAATGAAGAATGCACCTCTTGAAGAGAATGGATTTTTCAGAGTTCCGAAAATCAATTAACTTAAAAGAGGGCTAACTGCCCTCTTTTTTATTATAGGGTGGACACCTCACCCTGCCCCTCTCCTCAAGGAGAGGGAATAGGATCTAAATGTTTTATAAGGAGTACCAACTATGACAAAGTATATATTTATAACAGGCGGTGTTGTAAGTTCTTTAGGTAAAGGAATTATCGGAGCCTCTTTAGGAAAACTTTTAAGAGCAAGGGGGTATTCTGTTGCCATCCAAAAATTTGACCCTTATATAAACGTTGATCCGGGAACAATGAGTCCGTTCCAGCACGGAGAAGTTTTTGTTACGGATGATGGGGCTGAAACAGACTTAGATTTAGGCCACTATGAGAGATTTATTGATACAAACTTTTCACAAATAAGCAACGTGACATCAGGAAGCGTTTACCAGACAGTCATAAAAAAAGAACGTAAAGGAGATTACCTTGGCGCAACAGTTCAGGTTATTCCGCATATCACAAATGAAATCAAATCAAGAATTATTAAAGCTCAAAAGCATTTTAAACCGGACTTTCAGATAATTGAAATCGGCGGTACAATCGGTGACATTGAAAGCTTGCCGTTTATTGAATCAATAAGACAATTTAAAACAGAAATCGGAATAGGAAATGCAATAAATATTCACTGTACGCTTCTTCCATACCTTCCGACATCAGGAGAGCTAAAGACAAAACCTTCGCAGCACAGCGTTCAGGTTTTAAGAAGTTACGGGCTTCAGCCGGAAATTTTAGTTTGCAGAACATCAAAACCAATTCCTAAAACAGAAAAAGATAAATTGGCTTTATTCTGTTCCGTATCCAAAGATGCCGTTATTGAATGCAGAGATATGAAGAGTATTTATGAAGTTCCGCTTGCACTGGAAGACCAAAAATTTGCGGAAGTTGTATTAAAACTTCTTCATAGCGAGCAAAAACAGGCTAATCTTGAAGCATGGAAAAATCTTGTAGATAAAATTAACCACCCGCAAAAGACAATAAAAATTGCTATTGCCGGAAAATACACAAAACTTTCCGATGCATATATTTCTGTTGTTGAATCAATTAAACATGCAGGATACGAACATAACGCAAAAACAGAAATTAAATGGATAAACTCAGAAGAATGCACAGATGAAACTCAATGCAAAGAATTACTCAAGGATGTTCAGGGAGTTGTTGTTCCCGGAGGTTTTGGAGTAAGAGGAATTGAAGGAAAGCTTAATGTAATAAAATACGTAAGAGAACATAATATTCCGTTCCTTGGAATCTGTCTCGGGATGCAATGTGCAGTAATAGAATACGCAAGACATGTTGCGGCTTTAAAAGGTGCTAATTCAACAGAATTTGACGAAAACTGCACTTATCCGGTAATAGACCTTATGGCTGAACAAAAGAACATTAAAGGCTACGGCGGCTCAATGAGACTCGGAGCTTATGACTGCCACGTTAAAAAAGGTACAAAAGCTTACGATGTATACGGTTCAACAAAGATATCAGAACGCCACAGACACAGATATGAAGTCAATACTGATTATATAGAACAGCTTAAGAAAGCAGGGCTTGTATTCTCAGGAATGTCTCCTGACGGAATGCTTTCAGAAATTGTAGAGCTGCCTCAAAACGATTGGTTTGTAGCCTGCCAATTCCACCCTGAATTCAAATCAAGACCGGAAAGACCGCATCCGTTGTTTAAAGGTCTTATTGAAGCCGCTGTTAAAAGATAATTTATTATCTTAACCTCAGGAATGCCTCTATTTTAGCTTTAATAGAGTTAGAAGCATAGTCATCTATGTCTATATAAAGCCCGTTATATTTATCGGCAAGGTATTTAGCAAGCTGAGCTTTTGAACAAAAAGCCTGAGAATAGAAAACTGTAGGAACATTTTCATCCACATACATTTCCAAATCCAAATCAGCAGGAGTACCAGCCTCAACACATCTTGTCCAGCCGTATACCCTGGTTGTATCAGGGAAAAGCTTTAAAATTTCTAAATCATTAGGCGGAACACCCCAAAACCCGGGGGTAAATGAAACAGCCGGCTTATTTTTTGTTCCGGTATAAAATCCTGAATTAACCTTGACTATAGCTTCTTCCAGAATTGAGTTATCTGCAATCCCGGCTGTAATAGTTTGTATTTTTTCATAAAGAGGCATATTGCTGTCACAAATAACAATCTCTCTCTTTGGTTCCAGCTCTTCATAAATCGACTGGATAACATTAAACCCTAAATCCATAAGGACCTTGGAAGCAAACCAGCCGCTGTCGCATTTATCCTTACCTATAGGCGCAAGTATGACATCCGGTTTCAAATAAAAAGTGTTATCAATAATATTTCTGATAATTTTGCAATAAGCATCCGGAAGGATATTTGTTTTCGGATAATTAAAATCAATATCCAAATCCACCCACTCCGCATCAGGGTATTTTTGCTTAGTTTCTTCTATAAGCGAAGGCTTTGGATATCCCCAAAACCCTACAACCGGCCTTGTCATAATTAATTTATGACCTCGTTATATTCTTCCGGATTATTAAGGAGGTCGTAATTAATTTCATTCTCATTATCAGCAATAGCCGCTGCAACAACAGCATCAGAAGTTACATTGACAAGGGTTCTCATCATATCCGTAATTCTTTCTATTGTGAATAAGAATGCAAAACCAGCTACCAGCTGCTCAGGGCTCAAGCCCATACCGTTAAGTACAAGTGCAATAGTAATCAATCCCGCACCCGGAATTCCGGCACAAGTACTTGATGCAACAATAGCTAATAATGCAATTTGAACTACGAGGAACGGAGTCAATACTACACCGTATGCCTGAGCGAGGAAGATAACAGCTACAACTTGTAAAAGAGCTGTACCGTCCATATTCAATGTTGCACCGAGAGGAATAACAAAACTTGTTACCTTATGAGAAATACCTCTTTTTTCACAGCAAGCTATTGTTAAAGGCAAAGTAGCTGAAGAACTTGCAGTACCAAACGCTACCATCATAGCTTCCGCAATAGCCGCATAAAGCATTAAAACAGGTACTTTTGAAAATACTTTTAAGAATATCGGATAAACTATAAATAACTGAATACAAAAACCGAGAGCCAGAACACCCAAGTATTTTGAAATACTCATAAATATATCCACTCCGAAAGATGAAACCGCAACAGCAGTAAGAGCAAATACGCCGGGTGCAGCAAAGCACATAATCCAGTCAGTTATTTTCATTGTAGCCGCAAAAACTGATTCAAAAAAGCTTACAAACGGTCTGTTAATATCTCCCACTTTAGCAAGCGCGAGAGCAAAAATAACCGCGAAAACAATTATCGGAACCATATCCCCTGCTGCTATTGATGAAAGCGGATTCTTAGGAATAAATCCAAGAATAATATTTAAAATATTACCTTTCTGGGCTTCAATAGTAGTAGCAACCTGTGCTTGAATACCTGTTGCGACATCAGAATTAATATAGCTTGCGGCTCCTAACCCAGGTTTGAGAAGGAGAGCAAGCACTGCACCGATAACTACAGCCACAGTTGTTATTATGGCATAGTAAAAAATCATTTTTGTACCGAGTTTCCCGATTTGTTTACTGTCGCTGATACTTGTAATACCAATTACGATTGCAGAAATTACAAGCGGAATAACAACCATTTGAATAAGTCTTATAAACACCTGACCTATAAAAGTAAATGCAGTCATAATTACACTATTAGGATTTGAATGAAGCCAGATTCCGGCTAATACCCCGAGAATCAATCCGGCAAAGATATGCCAGTTTCTTTTCAGCCCTAAGCCAAGTGCAATCAATACCTGCATGTATAATTTCATATATAAACCTCTCAATACGTATTAAATAACTAGTTTATTTTACTATTTTTCTCAAAAAATATCAACACTTAGAGTAGCCGGTTGATGAATCTCAAAAACCTGATTCTATATTAAATTTTGTTCAGGAGGATTCTATGATGTATCGTGTGATCACCTTATTTTTAGCATTAATACTTGCTATACCTGCGTTTGGAGGAACTTTTGTCACAAGCTCTCCTTTCTCCAACAGCTTTTCGCCGTTTTCTACAACAACATATGTATCACCGCCATATAGCACCACAAGGACATATCCGAGAAGACACAGACACTGTCATTCATGCAGCCCGTACAATTATAACCGCTATAGACGACCGGGAAGATACTATGCTTCACCAAGAAGATACAGCCCGTTTAGAAGATACCGGAACTACAATTCATATAACACCTATAATATGCCCTATTCCCAATATCAATATGATTATCAAACCAGTACTATTCCTATAGGTATGCTCGGAGGCACAGGCTCAGGGGTAAATAGCGGAGTAGGAGTAAATGAGGTAAATGGAGTAAATGTAAATAATCCCCTGAATAATTTAAGTCTTTTAGAAGAGTATGCTTTTAACAAGACTTATAAAAGAGATGAAAATTTAAAAAGACTTGAACGGCTTGAAGAATTAGCATTTGGAGCCGTGCAGAGCGGAGATTACGATACGAGATACAGAAACGTAGAGACTGCGATCCTTTCACGACCTAAAAATAACTACGAAAAGAAATCCCTCCTATCAAGTATAGGAGATTATTTTTCAGGACAACTGACCGGATTTACTCCGTCAATACTGACAGAAGACTTAAGTCCGGGGTTTACCAGAAATGCAAGCGAAAGTTTCTCTAACGGTATATTCGGAAGCGGGTATAATAATTTCAGCCATAATTACGGAACAAACAGCGGGGTTCATATTTTAGATTAATTTTTGCCAAAGTATTCGGGGTGATTAGAATTTGACAAGATAATTTCATAATACTCATTTTTGTCAATATTTACCCCCATATTCTTGGTATCAATGACAAATTTCTTTTTCTTCTTTTTCTTCGGCTTATTTTCCATAGCTTATAATTTCGTTATTATCTCCAACCTGAACAATTGTAGGTTTATGATTTTTAATTTCGTCTTCCGTCATCTGGGCATAAGTTACAATAATAATTTTATCTCCTGCCTGAACTTTTCTTGCGGCGGCACCGTTTACACAAAAACAGCGTGAGCCTCTTTTTCCCTTAATCGCATAAGTCTGAAATCTTTCACCATTATTAACGTCTAAGATTTCAACCTTTTCCCATTCTCTTATATTTGCTTTCTCTAAAAATTCTTCATCAATAGTAATTGAACCTACGTAATTAAGATTTGAATCTGTAACGGTTGCTCTATGTATTTTTGAATGTAAAAACTCGAATAACATTATAATATCCTCTTTTCATTTTTATACTAGCACAAAAAAATAAGAGAGATGATGAATGGAAAAATTTTTTTAATCATAATAATTTAACTAAGGAGGAAATGCCATGCTAGAATTATTTATTTTAGAAAACTGTCCGTATTGTAGAAAAGTTATGGACTTTATGGACGAACACAAAGTAAACTACAGAAAAATTGATATTAAAGATAAAGCCTCGGAAGATTCTTTAATCCAGCTGGGCGGGAAAAGACAGGTGCCTTTTTTAGTAGATTCCGACAGAAATATTCAGATGTATGAATCTGCAGATATTATAGAATATGTAAAAACTCTTTTGTAAAAACAATAAAACAACTCCCGCCCTGAATCAGGACGGGAGTATTTGAAAGGACATTTACTATATATATTCCTGTGTTTATAGCAGGTCTAAAGCAATTTGCGGCTGCTGGTTAGCTGTTGCCAGAAGCGAAGCTGTTGCCTGCTGCAGAATCTGATATTTAATGTAATTAGAAGATTCTTCAGCAACATCCGCATCCTTTATTGTTGAATTTGCTTCAATTAAGTTTTCTCTCTGAACATCTGTTGAATCAATAGCTGAATCTAATCTGTTCATATAAGCACCGATTTGGGTACATCTGAGAGAGATATTGTCAATTGCATCATCAATAAATGTAATAAATTCACGAGCAGAGTTATCATTTCTGTAGATACCGTTGCACATATCTTCAATAGAGAAAGTTCTTCCTGCTGCTAATGAAGCACTTGCGGCACCGGTATACTCAATCGTGCCGTTTTCTGCAAGAGCTGCAGCAAGAGCTGATGTGTAATACCCGTCTTGATATTGAACATTACCTTGTGCATCAAGTACAGGCTGCCCGTTTGCATCTATCTGGCGAGCTCTGTATATGAAACCGTTTTCTTCATCATAGGCATCAGATGTTCTTAAATCAATATAACCATTAAGATTATCCGTACCATCAGCATTCTTAGCCGAAGTAAAGCCCATAATTACAGTAGATTTTGCACTTGCAAACAAGAACTTATCCATTGTAATAACACATCTTGTATTAGAATAAAGACCTACCTGAAGGTTAATATCTTCAGTTCTTGAACCGTCAAGAAGGTAAGTATCGTTAAAATCTGTAATAGTACATAAACGGTTGATTTCATCCATTCTCTGAATAACCTCAGTTCTGATTGCATCCAGTGATGCCGAACCATATGTACCGTTAGCTGCCTGCATGGTCAGGTCTCTGATTCTTTGAAGGTAGTCATTAATAATATCAAGAACCCCTTCTTGAGTAGTTAACATATCAAGACCCA
The DNA here is from genome assembly GCA_944326125.1 of Candidatus Gastranaerophilales bacterium. Lineage (GTDB taxonomy): Bacteria > Cyanobacteriota > Vampirovibrionia > Gastranaerophilales > Gastranaerophilaceae > CAG-196. The sequence continues at coordinate 11,394 of CALVCR010000089.1, forward strand.
TTTGAGCATTGGTCTCAATAATATCGTAACCGTTAACTTTAGCTTCCATACCTGCAGAAACTGCGTAACCTGCAGCGTCATCTTTTGCGGAGTTAATCCTGAAGCCGGTAGATAATCTCTCCATAGCTGTGTTCATACCTTTAGTTGCATCACTAAGGTACTTTTGACAGGTCAATGACGACAGGTTTGTGTTAATTGTAATTGATGCTGTCATAATAAATTCCTTTCAAATTTTTTGAGTATCTATTCCCCATGTAAAACGGCAAGAAAAAACTGAACTTTACAACTTTAGTTTTAGAATCATACATTTGGATGATACGTGAGGCTAAAAAGCAGAAATATCAAGCATTTAAAATAAGGAATAAAATCACAAATCAGATTGAAAAATAAAGATTCTCTAACAAAAGATGGAGCTACTGCAACTTAAGTTATAGAAAATCCCACAGCAGGGCATGTACATTTGCAGGATGGAGATGGATATAGCTTTTAATACTATATATAAATAACAAGGAGGTACAAAATGAAACTCGAAAACTCAGAGACATTACAATGCTTAATAAACGCTTTTGCAGGGGAATCTCAAGCAAGAAACAGATATACATTCTATGCAAAACAAGCAAAAAAAGAAGGCTA
>CALVCR010000090.1 GCA_944326125.1 Candidatus Gastranaerophilales bacterium
AAACAGGAACATCCATAAAACCTAAAGAAAACGGAGCCGGTTACACAAATAAGCTCTATACATCCATTGTAGCTTATCTGCCGTCATCCAATCCGCAGGTTTTAATATATGTAATAGTAGACTCCGCTCAGGGAGGCGAAATTTGGGGTAATACCGTTGCAACACCTATATTTAAAGAAATTGCAACTCAAATAACCCATATTCTCAATCTTCAACCCGATAAAATCAGCGGAAAAACAATTAGTAACAGTTAAGAGGTGTGTATGAGACTTAGAACTTTAATAGACGAAATTGATTATATTGATCTGGTTAACCTGGAAGACATGTCGTATGAAATTGAAGGAATTTCATATAACTCCAAAAAGGCAAAACCAAATGACATTTTTATATGCCTTACAGGCGAACATGTAGACGGACACGAGTATGCTGAAGAAGCTGCTGCAAACGGAGCCGTTGTTTTTGTTGTAGAAAGAAGATTGAATTTTGATGTTCCGCAAATAGTTGTCTCGTCAACAGAAGAAATGATCGCCCAAATATCAAGTCTGTTCTACGGAAATCCATCTTCAAAACTGAACATTATCGGTGTTACGGGTACTAACGGCAAAACAACCGTTACACACCTGATTCAAAAGTTATTTGAAGCAAATAATCAAAGCTGCGCACTAATAGGAACTTTAGGACACAAGTTCTCAAGCGAAGATTCTTATCACGATGCTAAACATACAACTCCCCAAGCTCCTGAACTACAGTCTGTTTTATATGATGTAAACGAAAAATGCATAGATAATGTGGTAATGGAAGTAAGTTCCCATGCCCTTGTACAGCATAGAGTAGATTACGTTGACTTCAACGGTGCCGTTTTGACAAATCTTACACAAGACCACCTTGATTTTCATATAACAATGGAAAACTATTTCAAGGCTAAAGCAATGTTATTTGCCCGGCTTGTAGCAGGAGATTTTGCGGTTATTAACCTTGATGATAAATATGCAGAAGCTTTTCTGGGCGTTATATCTCCAACCGTAAGCACTTATACTTATGCTATTAACAAAGAAGCTGACGTAATGGCAAAAGATGTCGTTTTTGAACACGACGGAGCCGCTTTCACCTGTATCGTAAAAGGGAAAGAATATAAAACTAAACTCGCAATGAACGGAATGTTTTCTGTCTATAACATATTAGCTGCGCTAACTACCGCACTTGCACTTAATTTTGATATAGAAAAATCTCTGAGAGTTCTGGAAACTATATCAGGAGTTGCAGGCAGGTTTGAAATTGTTGTTAATAAACCAACCGTCATTGTTGATTACGCACATACACCTGACGGATTGGAAAATGTCCTCAAAGCAGCAAGAGAAATTACTCCAAACGGAGGCCAGCTGATTTGTATTTTCGGATGCGGCGGTGACAGAGATGCAACTAAACGTCCTAAAATGGGTAAAATTGCAGAAAAACTTGCTGATAAAGTTATAGTAACAAGTGATAACCCGCGTTCTGAAAACCCTCAGCAAATAATAACCGACATTCTGGCAGGAATTAAAAAAGTTAATGATGTAATTGTTGAACCGGACAGAGAACTTGCCATTAAAGAAGCTTATAAGCTTGCTAACGCCAATGACGTAGTTCTTGTTGCAGGAAAAGGGCATGAAGATTATCAGATCCTGGCAACAGAAACTATTCATTTTGATGACAGAGAAAAGGTAAAAGAAATTTTCATAGGAGAATAATATGGAAACTCCTTTAATGATTGACCAGCATTTGCACGGAGCTTTCGGAGTTGATTTTAATACGGCAAAAAGCTCTGATGATATTCTCTTTGTAGCAGATAGTTTGAAAAAGATCGGCATAGGAGGATTTTTTCCGACACTTGTTACAGATTCTGTTTCTAATATAAAAAGACAAACCGAGATTATCAAAAAAGCCGCAGAAAAGTGCAATGCAATCCTTGGTATTCATCTGGAAGGAATTTTTATTAACCCTCTAAAAAAAGGAATTCATAATCCTGAACATTTTATGGAACTTACAGTTGATAACTATCGTAAAATTGAAGACGATTTTATAAAAATTGTAACCCTTGCACCTGAACTTGATAAAGGATTAATTGATTATTTAAAAGAACAAAATATCAAAGTTCAGGCGGGCCACTGCACCGGAGGAGATTTATCAAAAGCTGACGGCGTAACCCATACATTTAATGCTATGTCCGGTGTTGTTCACAGAGGCAAAAGCACGGCTCTTTCCGCCCTTATAAATGACAATATTTATGCCGAAATTATAACAGACGGAGTTCATGTTTCAGACGATGCCTTAAAGCTGTTTTTCAAATCCAAGCCTGTAGATAAAGTTCTTCTTATTAGCGATGCTTTGCCTATAACTTACAGTAATATCAAAGAGACTGTCTTTGCGGATTCCAAAATCTATTACGACGGAGAAAAAGCTACATCCGTTGACGGTACTATCGCAGGAAGCACAACTCTTTTAGATAAAATTGTTAAAATCCTCATAAAAAAAGAACTATTTAAAAAAGAATTTATAACTAACACATACAAATATCACAATTTAACCCCAAACGGCAGAATATTATGGGATAACGAGGGTAATATTCTGGAAGTATCCGCCTAGACATTTTGGAAAATATATTGTAATATTTTATATAGGGTAAGCTCCTATTACCACTCCCGACACAGACAAGTTAAGTGGGCTAAGACGGAAAGGTGGTGATGATGTGAAAATCTGTATAACAGAAAAAGCGCTATGGCTTATCTTATTGATAATCATAGCACTCATTTTCGCAAAATAGGGAGTTAAGAAGAACCTTAAGAGTCGAACCCTCTTAGGGTTCTTTCCCTATATTCATATTATTTACGATTTTTAGGGCTTTGTCAAGATTACATCTTTATATAAGCTTTAAGAATCTTGTTAGAAATGGTATCTTCAAAAGCCTGCTGTATATCATCAAATTTATAGACTGTAGTCATTCCTTTTACATTAACCCTGCCTGATACAAGAAGATCAAAAGAATCTTTTAAATCAGCAGGCGAAGGAGAATAGCTTCCCATAACAGTCAATTCTTTATAATAGATATCGTTATTAGGATAACCCGCATTATTCGGAGTGCTTGAAAATACAAGAATTTTCCCGCCCAGACGGATTGTTTTTAAGGCTACATCAATAGCTTTATCAGCACCTGATGTCATAAATACAGAATCCACACCAAGTGAGTTTGTTTTTCCTTTAATGATTTTATCAAATTCATCAAGATCACGTGAATTATAAGACTCTATTCCCAAATTATTGCCGAGAGAAATTCTATGTTCAAGAAGATCGCAGCCATAGACTTTTATGCCCGAAGCTCTAAGAGCTTCACCCATCAATAAACCTATTGACCCTAATCCTACTACAAGAGCGGTATCACCTTTTTGAAGATTACAGCGCTTAATAGCTCTGATACAGCATCCGAGAGGCTCATAAAAAGAAATTTCCTCATCTGTCATAGTATCCGGAACTTTGTAGGCTGTATTTTTTAAGTGTTCTTCAGATACAAAAACTTTTTCACTGAACCCGCCGGGAATAATATTTGTTTCTTTAAAGTGAGAACACATAGAATAGTTTCCGTGTTTGCAATATGTGCAATTAAAACACGGAATATGATGTGAAGTAACGATTTTATCGCCTTTCTGAAAACCCGAATCAGAATTTATTTCTTCAATAACTGCAACTATCTCATGACCTAAAACAGCTCCGTCTTTAGCAATTTTATGTTTAAATTTCACAATATCGGAACCGCAAAGCCCGCAGCCTGATACTTTTACTATTGCGCCTTTTTTACCGCTCAAAGTAAGATCATCTATATCTTTTAAAACAATTCTGTCTCCGTTAACTTGTGCTGTTTTCATTTTTTGTTCCTTTGTTTTTCTGCTTTTAATTTTTTCTTTATCGCTATATTTTACCCCTATTTGTAATATTCAGGATTTATTTTTGCAAACTTTGTATTCGCATAGAAGTATTTTAATATCTGATAAGCGTTATAACCCTTTTTAGCAAGATTATTAGCGCCGTATTGGCTCATGCCGACGCCGTGTCCATTCTTTCTGATTCCGTCATCAAAAGACGGAACGGATTTCAAGAATGCCAGATCTTTTGTCCATACCTGGCCTGAAGAGCGGGTTCTGCCACCTGCAGAAGCTGAATAATATGCCGGAATAATTTTTCCGTCATAAATCAAAACGATTCCTTCAGTTTCTTTTACGGCATCATTTGTTTGGACAGTTTCGGCACTTGCACCGCCATAGGCTTGATCTTCCGGTGTATCTTTGAGATCGTAGCCGTCTTTTGCCCGCTTGCCTAAATTTGCAATGGCATAACTCCGTGCTGCTATTGCTTGGGCCTTATGTGCATCATGTTCCCAGCTTGACGGCATTTCGGACGGAACAACACCTTGAAGATATTCTTCAATTTTAATATCATTTATTACCGTAAGTCCGATACCGCTGTTTACAAGCATAAAGTTTCCGCGGTACCATTTTCGTTTAACACTTATATATCCATTTTCCTGTGGTTTTATTACGATTTTATTTGAATTAATTTTTTTAAACTGACCATCAACTTTTATAGCAATGACATTTCTGTATGGTTTAAACTCATATCCTTTCATTTGATCCATAATAAAAATAAGTTTATTTGTATTACAGTCTATGATTTCAGCCTGAGTCGAAGAGCCGATATAAGTTCGTCCGACATTAGTTTGCAGCCCTATTTTTATTGCAAAACACGGCTGTATAAAAATTATCAGAGTTAAAAGTAAAAGAAAAAATCTCTTCATCCCCATAAAATTATTATACATCAGAAAAAGGGGAGAAGTATAATAACAATTATGCATTACCCTTTTAACATAACCATAAGAACTGATATGTCTGCAGGTTTAACCCCGCCGATACGGGATGCCTGAGCAAGGTTTTGAGGACGGACTTTTTCAAGTTTCTCGCGGGTTTCGGTTGAAATATGTTTTATCGCGGAATAATCAATATTTTCAGGAATTTTGTATTTTTCCAGCTTTTCTGCTGTTTCTACCTGCTGTTCCTGTCGTTTTAAATATCCGTCATATTTAATAAGAACTTCTACTTCGCCGGTAATATCTTCACTCAAATTAAGATTACGGGTTTCTTCATCCAGTTCTTTAAACATTTCATAATTAACATTCGGACGTTTAAGAAGTT
>CALVCR010000091.1 GCA_944326125.1 Candidatus Gastranaerophilales bacterium
TGATATCAAGAGGAATTAGAGGTGCGATAACAGTTGATGAAAATACTCCGGAAGCTATAGGCTCCGCAGTAATAAGACTTTTAACGGAAATTGTTAAAAGAAATAACCTTGATATCAGATTAATCTCACATGCAATATTCACATTTACACCTGATTTAAATGCGGATTTCCCCGCAAAGTATGCAAGAATTAACCTAAAATGGAAAGATATTCCAATGCTTTGTTTTAATGAGATTGATGTTCCCGGAGCTTTGGAAAAATGTTTACGAGTTTTGGTTGTTGTTAACTGCAGTGAAACATTTGAACCTGAATTTGTTTATCTTGACGGAGCTGAGGTTTTAAGACAATGAAAATTCTTGTAGTTGATGATATTAAAGGTTGGAGAGATTTCCATAAAGCTATTCTCACAGACTTATTCCCTGATTGTGATATACAAGAAGCCGATTCTGCCAGAAGCGGATATGATTTAGTAATGGAAAACAATTCGGCTCCGTTTGATATAATTATTACAGATTTACAGATGGAACATGATTTTGAGCCGGATTATGCAGGAGAATGGCTGCTTAGACAGATAAAGACCTTTCCCTCATACAGCAGAACAAAAATCGTAATAATCTCAGCTACTTTTAATATCCGGCATATCGCAGACACCCTCGGGGTAGAATGTATTCCTAAAACAACCGCAAGAAATTTTCCTCAATCATATGAAATACTGAAAGATGTCTAACAATCATAATTGTGTGTAAAAAAAAAGTTTGCCAAGAGTCGCATGGCAAACATTAAATAAACACGAGGATATTAAGAGAGAGTATAAAAAGAAAACCCTTTTTGTTAAGTCATATTGATTATTTTCAATTTACTTATTCCTTAATCCTTACATTTATATAAAGTATTTTGCTTTTAGAAAATTGCCTTTTTTATTTCCTTTTGTAACAAAGCTTAAAACATTATTAACAGTGGATTTAAGAAGTATATATTTAATAGATATGATATACAAAAAATATAGATTTTTTCAGGTTAAAATTATTTACAGCAAGTATTTTTGTGTTACTATATATAGTATAGAGGGATATGGAGGAGAAGATTTTGGCTCAACAGAACATGTTTTCAGACGGTAAAATTGTACCAGTTAATATAAGAGAAGAGATGAAGCGTTCATACATTGATTACGCAATGAGTGTAATCGTAGGTCGTGCGCTTCCTGACGTAAGAGACGGGTTAAAACCTGTTCACAGACGTATTTTATACGCTATGAATGAACTTGGTATGACACCGGATAAGCCGTTTAAGAAATGTGCCCGTATCGTTGGTGAAGTATTAGGTAAATACCACCCTCACGGCGATACTGCTGTTTATGAAGCTCTTGTTCGTATGGCACAAGATTTCTCTACAAGATACTTAACCGTAGACGGGCATGGTAACTTTGGTTCTGTTGATGGTGACGGGGCAGCCGCAATGCGTTATACAGAGGCCAGAATGCATAAAATTACTACCTCTATGCTAGCAGATATTGATTGCGAAACAGTAGATTTTGTACCAAACTTTGACGGTTCATTAGAAGAACCTTCCGTACTGCCGGTTAGACTGCCAATGCTTTTACTTAACGGGGTATCAGGTATTGCCGTAGGTATGGCTACAAATATACCGCCTCACAACTTGAGAGAAATCGTTGACGGAACAATTGCTTTGATTGACAATCCGCAAATCACAGTAGATGGATTAATGGAATATATTAAAGGGCCGGATTTTCCTACCGCAGCTACAATTGTCGGCTTAAATGACATTAGACAGGCATATCAAACAGGAAGAGGTTCTATCAAAATGTCTGCAGTAGCGACTATTGAAGAAATTCCTGGCGGAGGCGGAAGACAGTCAAGAACAGCCATTATTGTAACTGAGATACCTTATCAGGTAAATAAAGCTCAATTAATAGAAAAAATTGCAGAACTTGTTAAAGAGCAAAGAATTAACGGAATTTCAGACCTGCGCGATGAATCCGACAGAGAAGGTATGCGTATAGTTATTGAACTTAAGCGTGACGCAAAACCTGAAGTCGTTAAAAATAACCTCTTTAAATATACGCAGTTAGCCACTACATTCGGCGTAAACATGGTTACTCTCTGCGGGAAACAGCCTAGACTTCTGAATTTGTACGAAGTATTAAATGAATTTGTTGAACACAGAGTTGAAATCGTTACAAGAAGAACTATTTACTTCTTAAAGAAAGCTAAAATCAGAGCCCATATCTTAGCAGGTTTGCTAATCGCATTAGGCTCTTTGGATGAAGTTATTGAACTTATAAAAAAATCAAAAACTACTGATGATGCAAGAGTCGGCTTAATGAGCAAATTCGGTCTTGATGTGGATCAAGCTAATGCTATCTTAGAAATGCAATTAAGAAGATTAACCGGCTTAGAACAAGACAAAATCAAGACCGAATATGATGAGCTTATTAAAAAGATTGCTGAGTATGAAGAAATTCTTGCAGACAGACAAAAAGTTCTTGATATTATTAAAGCTGAATTGCTTGAAGATAAAGAAAAATACGGAGATGACAGAAAAACTCAAATAGTTCCTGAACAAGGAGAAGTTACTATTGAAGATTTAACTCCTAATACTCCGATGGCTGTATTTATCACTCATCAAGGATATTTGAAGAGAATTTCTTTAGACACCTTTGAACGCCAAAACAGAGCTACAAGAGGAAAAGCCGGTATCAAGACAAAAGATGATGATGATATCCAGCATTTCTTCACAGCTATGATGCATGATAAAGTATTATTCTTCTCTTCTAAGGGTATTGTATACAGCTTGAATGTTTATGACTTCCCTGAAGGAGGCAGACAATCAAAAGGCTTACCAATAGTCAATGTTCTTCCGATTGAACAAGGAGAACAAATTACGGCTGTTGTTCCTGTAAGCAATTTCTCTCATGAATTAAACCTCATTATGCTTACACAAAAAGGTTATATTAAGAGAATTGAACTTGATAACTTCTCAAGTATAAGAAGAAGCGGTATTATTGCAATTTCACTTGAAGACGGAGATAAACTCAACTGGGTTAAACTTGCTAACCCTAATGATGAAATAATTATCGGTACTTCTTGCGGTATGGCTATCAGATTCCCTATTGCAGACTTGAGACCTTTGGGCAGAAGCGCAAGAGGGGTAAATTCTATGAAGCTGAGAACCGGCGATACCATTATTGGTTGTGATATTGTTCCTAGAAACTATGATGCAGACCTTCTTGTTGTTACATCAGACGGCTTCGGTAAACGTACCAAACTTTCTGAATTCAGGTCTCAAAACAGAGGCGGTATTGGGCTTATTGCAACTAAGTTCAAGTCAAATATGTCAAGACT
>CALVCR010000092.1 GCA_944326125.1 Candidatus Gastranaerophilales bacterium
ATATGCTCTCAGCAGTTGCTGACAGCGCAGGTGCAGCTGAAAGCGCAACTACTATCTCTAACGGAGTTGTAAAAATTAACGCAAATGTTAATGCTACATTCTTTGTAAAATAAAACCGGTTGACAGCCAAAAATATATGGGGCGGGATTCTTTGAATCCCGCCCCTTTTGGTTCTTTATTTATGATAGGTTTCACCTTTCAAAATTTTAAAAGCCCTATAAATTTGTTCGATCAGAAGCAGTCTTGCAAACTGATGTAAAAAAGTCATTTTTGAAAGACTTAGTTTAAAATCAGCTCTTTTAGAAACAATTGGCGAAATTCCGCAAGATGAACCGATTATAAAAACAAGTTCGGATTTCCCTGATATTGTTATTTCATTTATTTTATGTGCAAAATCTTCTGAAGAGAGTTCTTTGCCCTGTATTTCTAAGGTTATTACATACGAATCTTCTTTAATGTGTGAAAGGATTTTTTCACCCTCTTCATCAAGAGCTTTTCCAACCTGATCATTTCTTATTTCGACGGGAGAAAGTTCAACAATTTCTACTGCAGCATAAGGAGTAAGTCTTTTTATGAATTCATCAATTCCGTCTTTTAAAAACTTTTCTTTAATTTTTCCTAATGCAATAATTTTAATTTTCATTTTTTGCCATATAAACACTTGTAGAAGGGAAAGCGAATTCAATACCTTCTTCGCGGTAGCGGTGAATAATTTCACGTATTACCCGGCTTTTTTCCAGAACAAAATCTCCCCAGGAGGCTTTTGATGTATAACAAACGAGTCTTACATCAATTGAACTTGCAGCAAGATTTTCAATAAAGGCTGTTTCTCCTTCCAAAATTGTCTCATCCCTTTGGGCAATTTCTTTTAAAATTTCTACTGCACGGTCAATTTTTTCGTTAGAGGTTCCGTATTCTATATTGACAGTAATATCAATTCTTCTTCGATCTGTTTGAGAAACATTTGTAATTTCTTCGTTTGCGAGAAGGTTATTTGGTACATTGATTGCAAACCCTTCCAGACTCCTTACAGTAGTCGAGCGGAGATTAATATTTTCAACGGTTCCTTCGTATCCGTTGAACTTAATATATTCTCCGATTTTGTAAACTCTGTCTGCTAATAGACCGAAAGAACCAAAGATATTTCCTATAGCTTCTTTAGCTGCAAAACCTACAGCTAAACCTGTAATTCCAAATCCGGCAATAAGTGAAGCTACATTGTAGCCGAAGCTTTGTAAGAATCCTGCAAGAAGTATAAAAATAACAAGCGCCTTTAAGATTTTTGTTAAAACCGGCATAAGATTCAGAAGAGGAGAATCAGAGTTCCTTCTCAAAAGCTTTTTCTCTAAATTATGTTGAAATGCATCTATAATTTTGCAAAAGCCCCAAATAAGAAATATATTTATGATAACCCCTATAATAAATTTCATATGGGTTGCAGCAAATTTTCCAAGTTCTTCCAGCATCTTACTTATCATATTTTATCCTCTTCGTTGTTTAAGTTTCATTAATTCTTCCTGATAAGGTGAAATAGCTGTTATTTTATCCATTATATCAGGCAGTTTTTCTATTACATAGTCGACTTCTTTTTCTGTTGAAAATCTTGAGAGACTAAATCTTATTGAACCGTGTAAAGCCGTAAACGGTATTCCCATAGCTCTCAAGACATGACTTGGTTCAAGTGACCCCGAAGTACATGCGCTTCCGGAGCTTGCACAAACTCCAATATCGCTTAAGTGTAGAAGTATAAGTTCGCCTTCTACATATTCAAATCCTATATTAGAGGTATTTGGTACTCTGTTTGAAACGGAAGAATTTAATCTTGCGTTAAATACATTTTTCAAAATACCTTCTTCCAGCTTGTCCCGGAGTCTTTTCACTTCCTTCATCTCATAATCAAGTGAATCCATTGCAAGTTCAGCGGCTTTTCCAATACCGACAATATACGGAACATTTTCTGTGCCGGCTCTTAACCCTCTTTCCTGATGTCCTCCGTTGATAAGCGGTGTCAGTCGTACACTCGGTCTTACGTACAAAGCTCCCACCCCTTTCGGTGCATGGAACTTGTGTCCCGAAATCCCCAGCATATCAATTTGAGTATCTTTTACATTAATAGGAATTTTGCCGCTTGCTTGAACCGCATCTACAAAAAAGATTGTTTCAGGAGAAATAGTCTTAACAATATCTGCGATTTCTTTAACGGGATTAATAACGCCGTTTTCGTTATTAGCATACATTACGGATACAAGCGCCGTATCTTTTCTGATTTTGCTTTTTAATTCTTCTATATCAAGCTCGCCTTCAGAGTTAACAGAGATATAATCTGTTTCGTAACCGTCTTTTTCCAGAGCTTTGTATAAATTTAAAACACAGGGGTGTTCGACTTTTGTTGTTATAATATGTTTTTTCTCTTTATTACAGCTTAAGGTCCCCTTAATTGCCATATTTGCAGATTCAGAGCCGCAGGAGGTGAAGAAAATTTCTTTTTCGTTATTTGCGCCGAGAAAATCTTTTATTTTCCCTCTGGCTTCTTTTATCGCGGCAGCGGGTTTCTTTGCAAAATCATACATACTTGAAGGGTTTGCGTAATCTTCTTTTAAGTATGGAAGCATTGCTTCAAGTACTTTTTCATCAACTCTGGTTGTTGCGTTATTATCAAAATAAATCATTTTCTGTCCTTTTAGTTCAATTTTATATTCTAAATTTTGTTGGTACAACGCCCTATCTGCTATTGTCCTCGCCCTGCGGGAGAGGGGTAGGGTGAGGGGGCTTTTATTATACCTGTTCTACTTCAAGCCTTGAATCAACTTTATCTTTTAAAACAGATTCAACAAAGTTTTTAATAGTCATGGATGCATTTTTACATCCGCTGCACATACCTGTAAGTTTAACTTTTACGGTATTTCCTTCTACATCAATAAGTTCTATATCTCCGCCGTCTTTTTGAAGCTGCGGTGAAATCTGCTGATCAATAACCTTGCTGATTTTCAGAATTTTCTGGGTTGGCGTAAGTTCAACCGGCGTTTCGTTTTTCCAGTATTCATCAAGAATATTTTTAATAGCGCCTTTGCATCTTCCGCAGGCTCCGCCTGCTTTTGTATAGTTTGTAACTTCTTCTACCGTTTTTAATCCGTTGATTTTAACAGCTTCAAGAATCTGTCCTTCAGTTACATTAAAGCAGGTGCAGATAACTTTATCGTGATTGTCAGAAGAGCCTGTAAGTTCAAGCTCTTCCCACTCGTCTTCTTCTTTATAATACTTTTTAAGCGCATCTTCCAAAGCTTCCTGACCCATAACGGAGCAGTGCATTTTTTCCTGCGGAAGTCCGCCTAAAGCATCTGCTATATCTTTGTTTGTAATCTTTTTGACTTCCTCTAATGTTTTTCCGATTATCATTTCGGTTAGAATACTTGAACTTGCAACGGCAGAGCCGCAGCCAAAAGTTTGGAACTTAGCATCCTTAATTATATTGCCGTCAAGTTTTATATAAAGTTTTAATGAATCACCGCAGGCAAGAGAGCCGGCTTCACCGACGATATCCGCATCATCAATTTTTCCGACATTTCTCGGATTTCTGTAGTGATCAAGTACCTTATCTGAATATTCCCACATTATATTTCACCTCGTGTAAGTTGAATTTTCTCCCGATTGCATTTTACAACAAACAGGGGTAAATGTATAGCTGAAGTACAAGACCTAGTTCTCTATTCTTTTTTGTTCCATTTTTAAAAACTCACAGTCAGCTTCAAGCCTTTTATCTTCCATCGCATCAATGAGTTCTTTTATATCTTTAATCTGACCGAGTTCAAAACCCACTTCTGCAAATAAGACACAGTCATTGCAGAGCCTGTATTCGCCGTACTGTACGGATCCTGCTAAATCTTTAGTTTCGCCGCATGCATCACAAACAAAGAATTCATGTTCACAATCCGGATTTTCTTCAATATCATCAAGTCTCATCTGCTCAACGACAAGCTGCATTTCTTTTACAACTTCTTCTTTTGATTTAGACATTCTGTACTCCTTCACATAAAGCTTTCATTTCTTTTACGGCCTGTTCAAGACCTACAAAAACTGCTCTTGCAATAATTGAATGACCGATATTTAATTCCACAAGATTAGGAATTTCGTGCATTCTGGAGACGTTCCTGTAATTAAGTCCGTGTCCTGCGTTAACTTTCAGTCCGAAATTCTGGGCAAATATTGCAGCACCCTTAAGCTCTTCAAACACTTTTTCTTCTTCTCCTGTTCCGAAAGCTTCCGAATATCTGCCGGTATGAAGTTCAATAAAAGGAGCTCCGGTTTTTGATACGGCTGAAATTTGGTGTACATCCGGATCAATAAAGAAGCTTACTTCAATATTTTTTTCTAAAAGCGGTTTTGTAAACTCGATTGCGCGCTTTAATTGACCTTCTACGTCAAGCCCGCCTTCTGTTGTTAACTCTTGTCTTTTTTCCGGCACAATACATACAGCATGCGGACGAAGTCTTAAAGCAATTTCCTGCATTTCGTCTGTCATTGCCATTTCCAGATTTAAACGTACACGAGGCAGCATTCTTATTTCTTCCACATCCTTATCTTTAATGTGCCGTCTGTCTTCGCGTAAATGGGTTGTGATTGAGGCAACTTTGCAGTCTTTACAGATTCTTGCGGCAGCAATTACATCCGGATCAACCCCGCCTCTTGCATTTCTTAAAGTAGCTATATGATCTATGTTTACTCCCAGTAACATTTATTTACTCCTTAATTTTCTTATTTTATTGATTTTTAATAAAGCCGTATAAGTCGGTAAAATTGTAATATTATTATCTGCCGTTTTGCCGCTATAATCAATAGCCTTTTTTATTTCAGGAATAATTTTAATATTTTCTATTCCGGCATACTTTAGCCTTAATGCCATATCATAAGCGCGGATTCCCGATACAATGATTTCTCTTTTAGCGCCTTTTAAGAATTCAAACTCCGCATCCCATAGCCATGAGACATCCCGGCCGTCAGCGTAATTGTCATTAATAATTATTAAAATCTGCGAATCTAAATCTACTGTCTTTAGAACCTCATTTGCGCCTATAGGATTTTTGATTAACTGTATAAGTGTTCTTTTGCCGTTTAAATACTTAACTTCGCTTCTTCCGAATGCAACCTTAAAAGAAGAAAGATTGTTTTCAATTCCCTTTATGCCCAGTTTTTCACATAAAGCAATCGCAGCGAGAGCATTATAGGCATTAAAAAGTCCGACAAGCGGAATTGTATATTCTTTTCCATTCATTTTTATAATGGAGCGGGTTTTATACAAAACAACTTCCGCAGAATATTCAGGCTCAGGTCTTTTATATCCGCAATCGCAGTAATAATGTCCCTGTTGGGCAAAGAATTTTTTCTCATATTGAAGCGGTTTTCCGCAGAGCGGGCAGTTAAATATTTCTTCCGTAGAAGAAGCTTGTTTTAGGCTTTCTTCTGTGTAAATAACATCTTTTATTCCGTAAAAAATCGGATTTATGTCGGATTTAAAAGTGGATACAAGAGGATCATCCGCGTTTAAAATTAACTGTAACCCGTTTTTTTTATCAATGCCGTTTTGGATGAGTTTTTTTGTTGTGGCAAGCTCGCCGTATCTGTCCAGCTGATCCCTGAACAAGTTTGTAACTACAAGATAATTTGCGTCAAACTTATCGTAAATTTTTTCCAAATAAGCTTCATCCGATTCTATAACGGAATAGTCCGCTTTTTGGAAAGGATTAATTTGAAGAGCAAGAGCGTTAACTACTCCTGTCAGCATATTTGCGCCCATGGAGTTGTTTATTACTAAATTTCCGTTTTTCCTGAGTAAATGTGTAATAAGTCCGGATGTGGTTGTTTTTCCGTTTGTTCCCGTTACATTAATCTTTGAGTTTTTAATGTAGTTATTAGCATAAGTTAAAAAGTCCGGACATAGTCTTAAAACCAGCATGCCAATAAATGATGTACCGGAGGAAAGCTTTGTTATTCTCAGACCTAAATATAAAAATTTAGAGATAATTAGCGATGAAAAGAATTTGAACTTGTTTTTCAATTCTCATATTCCTCAAATAAATAATACTTCAAGCGTATTTTATTTTTATAACTTATAAAATATAATCTTATAATAATACAAATACAAACGGAAACATATGGTTTTTAAGTTTTTAACAGCAGTAGTATTTATCGCGGAAATTATAATCGGATTTACGCTTATAATAAATCTTATAAAACTGGATAAGGCTATTCTTGCGCTTAATGAGACTGTTATTCAGATTCAGCCGGGGATAAAGGATGTCTGCTCTTTAATAGCCGCAATTTCTTTTCAAATAAAGGAATTGGTATTAGACTATAGTGAACGTTTAGTAAAAAAACGTGAAGATATGGCTTTAAATTTTATAATCAAAACCTTTGCCGGTATTGTATTATGGAAAACAAACTTAAAAATAATCAAAAAATTACGAAAATCCAAAGCATTAAAGACTATCGCAAAGGGTTTAACACTCTTGCAGATTGTGGTATAATAGGTTAGCACAATAACTAAGGAAAGAGGTATATTATGAGTAAAGATAAATCATCAATAGGCTTCGGTCTCGGACTTTTAGCGGGTGTAGTAGGCGGATTGGTTGCAGGAATCTTATATGCACCGTGTCCAGGTTCAGAAATGCGCGAAAAAGTTAAAGAAACAGTATGTGATTTGGCAGAAAAACACTCTCCTGCCGTAAATGAAGCTAAAAAGCAGGCCCTTGAATCAATTGATCTTTTAAAATATAAGCTTGAAAGGCAATATAAAAAATTCGGGAACATGTTAAAATCATCAAAGATGAGAAAAGCAAAAGAGTTAGAAGAAATCAACGATTACGATTTCAACTAAAGAAGGGATTCTAAATGGAAATTGCACAATTGTATCAAGGTTTAACTTTTCTGTCATACGCAACAGGGGTTATCGTAATTCTTGTAGGTGTTATGCTTGTAAAAGTTTTGTTTGACTTATCAAAACTTACTAAAAATATTGATGAGACAACAACTATCGTAAAAACAGAGTTAGAACCGACACTGAAGAATGTTAATAAGTCCGTAGAAATAATAAGCGGGTTTATTATTAAAACAGATGAAGGCATAAACAAAGTTAAAGAATTTGTTTCAAAAACACCTTTAAAATTTGTCGGAAAGCTTACTTCTTTGACCGGAAAAGCAACCAGAGGATTTTTCTCCGGTTTATGCACGGCATTTAATATGTTTTCTAAAAAGAAAAAGTAAGCACACAATCTAGCCTTGTTTACCGATAAAAATTTTTATAACAGAAGTTAAACTACGAAAGAAGGAGAAAATATTATGTCAGTAATGAGATTTTTTGCAGGTTTTGCTGTAGGTGCCGCATTAGGTGCAGTAGCAGGTATTCTTTTAGCACCAAAATCAGGGGAAGAAACAAGAGAAATGCTTGGTGATATGGCTTCTGATATGGCAAAGAAAACCGATGCAACAGTAAAAGATATTCAAAAAAGAGCTGATGATATAGTTTCAGACGTTCAGGAAAAGAGTGAAGAAATTATGTCAAAACTACAGGACATGTTGAATAAACAAAAAGACGGAGCAGAAGCTTAGAATATCTTTAAAAAGCTTAAAAAGAGGGATGAAACGTAATCCCTCTTTTTTATTTGACTTATTATCAGGTTTATATTACCATAGGGAATGTCAACAAGGGGGAAGCTTATAGAAAGGCTCCTGAATTGATAAAGTGTCGCAGTTTCATAAGCTAAGCGGCGGAAAATTGAAAACTGAATACATGTCATCCCGAACTTGATTCGGGATCTTATAAGTAAACAAAGCTAACTTTGAGCTTACAAGGTTTCGGATTTGTTTACAGAGTCT
>CALVCR010000093.1 GCA_944326125.1 Candidatus Gastranaerophilales bacterium
AAGAAAACCAGATTCTTATCTAAGTTGCAAATCTAAAGTGAACGATATCACCATCTTGCATTACGTAATCTTTACCTTCAAGTCTTGTAACACCTTTGTCTTTGCAGGCAGTGTATGAACCGCATTCAACAAAGTCTTTATATGCAGTGACTTCTGCTCGAATAAATCCTTTTTCAAAGTCTGTGTGGATTACACCTGCCGCTTGAGGAGCTTTGGTTCCGTCTATAATAGTCCAGGCATGAACCTCTTTTTCGCCTGCGGTGATAAAGGTGATGAGGTTGAGAAGGCTGTAAACCGACTTAATCATTTTGTCAATACCGCTGTCAGTGACGCCTAATTCTTCAAGGTATTCTTTAGCGCCTTCTTCGCCAAGCTCAACGAGTTCTTCTTCTATTCGGGCACAGATGATTACTGTTTGTGCGCCGTGTGTTTTTGCATACTCTTCAACCTGTTTTGTGTAATTGTTTCCTTCTTTCAGGTCAAATTCTGAGACGTTAGCACAGTAAATAACCGGTTTTACGGACATTAGATTAAGAGGTTTGATTGCAAGAATTTCATCTTCTGTAAAATGTTCTTTCAGATTAATGAATGTTCCGGCGGATAACAGTTCTGTCAATTTTTTTAGTGCGCCGTCTTCAATAACCGCTTCTTTATCACCTGATTTAACCTGTTTTGAGATTCTTTGGGCTCTTCTTTCAACAGAAGCAAGGTCTGCAAGAGCAAGCTCGGTATTAATAATTTCTATATCGCTTATAGGATCAACTTTCCCAGCCACGTGGATTGTGTTCTCGTCATCAAAACATCTTACAACCTGAATTATGGCATCAACTTCTCTTATGTTATGCAAAAACTGGTTGCCGAGACCTTCGCCTTTACTTGCACCCTTAACCAAACCGGCAATGTCTACAAATTCTATAACAGTTGGTATAATTTCTTTTGATTTGCAAAGGTCTGCAAGAATTTTAAGTCTTTCATCCGGAACAGTAACCACTCCTACGTTAGGTTCAATGGTGCAGAACGGATAATTTGCGCTCTGTGCGTTCTTTGTTGCGGTAAGTGCATTAAATAAAGTTGATTTTCCTACGTTTGGAAGTCCTACAATTCCGGCTCTCAGCATAATAATTCCTTTCAATTTTCTATTAACTTACTAAAATATTAACACAAAGAAAAACTTTTTAGCCCGTTGCAAAACCTTTTTCTTTATGTTAATATTTGGCAGGAGATTTAAAATCTTTTTTATTGAAGAGAAGAGGTCATTCAATGAGTGAAGGACATTGGGTAGTAAATAAGGTTATTCTGGGGCATAATATGGCTTTTAACATGGATACGCTTATCACTATGTGGGCTGCTATGGCGTTTTTGCTCGTTGTATCTTTTATTGCTACAAGAAAACTTTCTATTTTCCCTACGAAATTACAGCTTGTATTTGAAGGGATTCTCGGATATTTTAATGATTTGGTCGGTAATATGATGCCAAAAGAGGGCAGAAAACATTTTCCTCTTATTGCATCATTATTTTTATTTATTGTCACCGCAAACCTTATGGGGCAGCTGCCACTTAAGATGATTGAACTTAAGACAGGCGAGCTTGCTTCCCCTACTAATGATATAAACTTGACGGCAGGTCTTGCTATAATAGTTTTGATTTATTATGTTACAGCCGGATTTATGAAGAAAAAAGGGCACTTCCTTCTTCATGAATTTTCATTTGTCGGGATAATTTCAATGCTGGTTGAATTGCTGGAGTTTGTTACAAGACCTTTAACTCTTGCACTGCGACTTTTTGGTAACATACTTGCCGGTGAAATTCTTATAACGGCGCTTCTTGGCTTATGTGCCTGGGGGTTACCTTTGCCGATTATGTTTTTTGAAGTTTTGGTTGCTTGTGTTCAGGCGCTGGTATTTACAATGCTGACTACTGTCTACATTGCAACGGCAGTGAATGAAGAACATTAGTTAATTAAATAAAAGAAGGAGAAAAAAATGGAAGAAGTAAAAACAATTTCTGATTTAGCACAATTAGGTGCAGGTATTGCAATGGGCTTTGGTGCAATCGGTGCAGGGTTAGGTATCGGTTTCGCTACTAAAGGTTTGATGGATGCTATTTCAAGACAGCCGGAAATCGCTGGTAAAGCTGTTGGTTTCTTCCTTGTTGGTGCTGCTCTTGCTGAAGCTTGTGCTATTTACGCTTTAGTTATTGCTATGAAACTTTGCGGTATGATGGGTTAATAAAAAATGGAATTTAACGGAACATTTTTAGCTACGATTATTACATTTATCGTGTTTGTCTTTTTGATGAACAAGATTTTGTATGCGCCGGTTTTGGATATTATTGAGAATAGAAAGAATTTTGTAGATGCAAACTACAAAGATGCTCAGGAAAATAATGCTAAGACTGAGGCTCTGGGCAAGGAAAAAGAAGAAAAACTGGCCGGTGCTAAAGATGATGCCCGCGGGAAATATGTTTCTATTCTTGATGAGTTTAAGAATAAGAAATCAGATGTTATCCGCGAAGCGCAGAATTCCGCACAAGATGAACTTAATAAGGCTCAAAATGATTTGGATAACCTCTCAAATGAAGTTAAAGAAGGTTTGAAGAATCGTATGAGCGAACTTGCCGCTGATATCTCAGAAAAGATTCTGGGCTACAGAAGCGATATCAACGGCTTTGATAATGATACGGTTAATCGTGTTCTGTATCATTAATCTGAAAGGTTAAAGCATGGATTTTACTGAAATACTGAATTACATAGGAAGAACAAACCTTTTTAACTTTATAATTTTTGCTGCAATAATTATTTATCTGTACAAAAAAATTAAAGTCACTGATAAAATTGAGCAGGCAAAAGAAGGTGTTGTGACTTCTATCGAAGATTCAAAAACAGCAAAGACAGAATCTGAAGATGCTTTAAAGAAAATTGAAGAATCTCTTTCGCATATTGCTGATGAAATTGACAGTATTATTAAAAAATCAGAAGATAATGCAAAAGTTGTAGGCGGAAAGATTCTTGAAGATGCGGGAAAAGCTGTTTCCGGCATTAAAGAAAACACGGAAAAAACTGTTGAAAATAAAAAAACAGTTCTTCGTAATGATTTGATTAAGCGAGCTTCAACCGCATCAATTGAGGTGGCTAAAAATCACATTATTAATGAACTTAATAATAATTATGATTTACATCAGCGTTTAATTGATGAAAGTATTGAGGCTATAGAAGGGGTTGAACTGAAATGACGGCTTCTGTTAAAAGTAATAACTGTGAACTTATAGCAAAAAGATGGGCAAAAGCTCTTTTGGAGCTTGTTCAGGAAGACGGTCACATTTCTAGGGAAGAGGTTCTGGATGATTTAAGACAGATTTCAACTGTTATTAATTCTTCGCCTGAACTTTCAAATGTTATAAATAACCCTGCTATTTCGGTTGAAGAAAAGCAGATTGTATTGTGCAAATTGTTTCAGACAAACCTGATGCCGGTTGTCTATAATTTTTTGATTGCGTTAAATCTTAAGAAAAGAGTTAACATTATTTCTCAAATAGCGGAAGAGTTTTCAAAAGAACTTGATGATCTTAATAATATAGCTCATGTTTTAATAACATCCGCTATTGAGTTAGATGACGGCAGAAAAGAAGATATAAAAAATAAAATTTCCCAGAAAATTAATAAAAATGTTGTTCCGGACTGGAAAGTGGACAGCAGCATAATCGGGGGATTAATTTTTGATATTGACGAACTTATTATTGATAACAGCGTTCGTCATAAGTTAGAAGATTTGAGTAAACATATAATTAAGGAATAAACGAGGTGAAAATATGGCAGTAATAAACCCGGATGAAATCAGTTCCATATTAAAAGAGAATATCCGAAATTATGAAGCAAAAGCAGAAGTTTCTAATATCGGAAGCGTTCTTGAAGTTGGGGACGGTATCGCAAGAATTTACGGCTTAAGAAACGTAATGTCAAATGAACTTGTTGAGTTTGAAGACGGCAGGGGAACTTTAGGTATAACACTTAACCTTGAAGAAGATAATGTCGGTGTCGTTATCTTAGGCGAATATACGCATATTAAAGAAGGTATGACTGTTAAAACTACAGGCAGAATTGCTTCTGTCCCTGTTGGCGACGCTCTTATCGGACGTATCGTTAACCCGACCGGAAAACCGATTGACGGTAAAGGTGAAATTATTACTGACAGAACAAGACCTATTGAAAGAGTTGCACCGGGTATTGTTGCAAGAAGATCCGTTCACCAGCCTCTTCAAACAGGTTTAACTGCGATTGACGCATTAACTCCTATCGGAAGAGGACAGCGTGAGTTGATTATCGGTGACAGACAGACCGGTAAAACAGCTATCGCAATCGATACTATTATTAACCAAAAAGGCGGAGATGTAATTTGTATTTATGTTGCAATAGGTCAAAAGGCATCTACAGTCGCTCAGTTAGCAAAAACTCTTGAAAAACACGGTGCAATGGATTATTCAATCATTGTTTCCGCTAATGCTAATGAGCCTGCACCTCTTCAATATATTGCGCCGTTTGCCGGTGTCGCTATGGCAGAAGAGTTTTTGGAACAAGGTAAACACGTTTTAATTGTATATGACGATTTGACTAAACACGCTCAGGCTTATCGTGCAATGAGTTTGCTTTTGAGAAGACCGCCTGGACGTGAAGCTTATCCTGGTGATGTATTCTACCTCCACTCAAGACTTCTTGAAAGAGCGGTTAAATTGTCTGACGAGTTGGGCGGCGGAAGTATCACTGCGCTTCCGATTATTGAAACACAGGCAGGAGACGTTTCTGCGTATATTCCGACTAACGTAATTTCTATTACGGACGGTCAAATATTCCTTGAAACAGCACTCTTTAACTCAGGCGTAAGACCTGCAATTAATGCCGGTATTTCAGTTTCACGTGTCGGCGGTGCGGCTCAGACTAAAGGTATTAAGCAGGTTGCCGGTAAGCTTCGTCTTGACCTGGCTCAATTTAGAGAATTGGAAGCATTTGCTCAGTTTGCATCAGATTTGGATGCTGCTACTAAGAAACAGCTTCTTAGAGGACAAAAATTGACGGAAGTTCTTAAACAGCCTCAATATAAACCTTTGAGTGTTGCGCAGCAGGTTACAATTCTTTTTGCTGCTAACGAAGGTTTCCTTGATGAGATTGATAACAAAAAGATTTCTGATTTTAAAACCGGCTGGTTTGAATACTTCGAAGCAAATATGCCTGAATTAAATACAAGACTTAATGCGGGCGAAAAATTGTCTGATGAAGATCAACAGGCTTTGAGATCTAATCTTGAATCTTATATTAAAACTTTATAGTAAAGGTGTTTTATGCCAAATTTAAAGGATATTAAAAGCAGAATAAACAGTGTACAGAATACTAAGAAGATAACCAAAGCCATGAAAATGGTTGCGGCTGCAAAAGTTAAACGTGCCGAAAGTACGGTAAAAGCCGGCAGACCTTTTGCAGAAGAGCTTATAACTCTTTTCCGCCAGATGCTCGGAACTGTAGATGAGTTTTCTGTTTCCGGTTTGAAGGTTGAAAGAGGGCTTGATAACTATCCGGAACTTCTTACAAGAAGAGAAGTAAAAGCGGAAGGCCTTTTGGTTATTACTTCCAATAAAGGTCTTGCAGGTGCTTATAATGCTAATATCCTTAAGGCAGCACTTCATAGAGTTAAAGAAAATACGGCAAAGGGTATAAAGACTTATATATACGTTGTAGGACAAAAAGGTGTTTCAGGGCTTAAGCATAAGTCCGGCGATTATGAAGTTGTTAAGACTTATTTAAGTATTGCCAATAATCCTACGGCAACAGGTGCAAATATTATTGCGGAAGACATTGCAGAAGATTTTGTTTCCGGAAAAATTGACAGAATTGATATTATTACTACAAGATTTAATAATATGATGTCATATAAAGTTATGGATTTTGAAATTCTTCCTGTGGAAGTAGAAAAAGCAGAGTCGCATGAGCTTGATGCGGTAATGATTTTTGAACCTTCCGCACATAGCGTTTTGCAGCAGCTTGTACCTATGTATATAACAAACTCAATCTACCATGCACTTCTGGAAGCTAATGCAAGTGAACTTGCTTCACGTATGACTGCTATGTCAGCAGCTTCTAATAACGCAGAAGAAATGATAACTACTCTTACTGTTGATTATAATAAAGCCCGTCAGGCGGCTATTACTCAGGAACTTGTAGAAATCGTATCCGGCGCTCAGGGGGTACAGGGCGGATAAGGTCTAAATAGCAGCGATTTTAAAGTATTTCATTAAGCTGTTTTTGTTTATCTTCATATTTAATTTCTTCAGCCTGATGGGTTTTCAAGAGTTCTTGGTATTTTTTAACCATCATGTTGGCTGAAAACATTTCACTGGCAAAACCAAGGGAAATGCCGCCCAGAATTCCAAGTGTAACTCTGGCAATTCCGCTGAGTTTTTTTGTGATAAGGCTTATCAAAGCACATCCTATAAGTGTTGATACGACAAAAGAAGTGTCTGATATAATAGACATTCGTTTATCTGTTTTGGTGAAATCTTTGCAAAATTGATCGGCCTTAGATTCAGGCACTCTGTAATACCGCGGGTTTGTTTTTTTAGAAGTTACATCAACCTGCACGTAATTGTTATCCAGTTTTCTGGTTACATTTGCACTTACAGCCATATCTACACTCCTTTGAATATGATAAAACAAATGAAGGTTTGGAATTGCGTTTTATGTTACAAAAATTTACTAAATGATAATAAATTATATATCAAAAATTTTTATTTTAGTTTTTTTTATAATTGAACCTCTTGTATGAAGGTTTTGTATACGATATAATTTCCATAGTATCAAATAATCGTAGAAGTATGAATAGTATCCCTAGTTTTAGAAATAGTAATATAAAATATGTGTATCTGGAGAAAGTTGATGTTACTCCGGATTATCGTGAAGAAAAAGTTAAAGCGGATGCAAATAAATATATTTTAAGAAGAAACAGAGATCAGCATAAACCTACTGTTCCTGATCAGGCTAAAGCAGCGATTGGAGCTCTTGCCGGCGCGGCATTTCCTATTGTAAATATGATGAAAAAACAGGGAGTTAAAAATCCGCTTAAAGTTAAGTACGGGCTTTCTGAAATGATTCTTGTTTCTGCAACTACTGTGATCGGCTCTGTGCTTGCGGCTATGCCCGGTAATGATCGTAAAACAAACCGCAGAAAAGCAGAAGAAGGAGTTTTCCAATTCTGTAATGCTGCAATTCCGACCTGGCTCGCTGCTGCCGGACTAAAACTTTGTGAATCAAGTCAGAAATTTAACAATGCCTGGGCTAAAATTCTATCTACTGCAGGCGCTATTTTAGTAGGGATGATGGGTGCTGCTGAGGTTTCCAATCTCATATGTGATCCGCACGATAAGAATCCTGACAGAAAGTTAACTTTAAAAGATACAATTGCAAATGTTGATGATTTATTCGGCGTATTGATTTTAGCTAAAGTACCTTTTGTAGACAAGCTTCATCTGGAAAAAGCTTTGCCGTTTATATACGCATATTGCGGTTACAGAGCGGGTAAAACTAATTAATAATTTTGTTATAAAAAAAAGGCGATTTTAAATCGCCCCTTTTTATTAAATATTTGCCAGTTGTTTATAATAATCGTGTTCTTGCTCAAATTTATATGCAAAGTTGAATAATCTAGCTTCGCTTAATTGCGGGGTCATAATTTGTAATCCGATTGGCATACCGTCGCTGTCAAAACCTGCCGGAATTGATATAGCAGGAATACCCGCAAGGTTTGCAGAAATAGTTGCAATATCTGTTAAATACATTGCAAGCGGATCTTCAGTTCTTGCACCCAGGTCAAAAGCGGTATTCGGACAGGTTGGAGAAATTAATGCGTCAACCTGAGAGAATGCTTTAATAAAGTCTTCTGTTACAACTCTTCTCATCTGCTGAGCTTTTTTATAATAAGCATCATAATATCCTGAAGAAAGTGCATATGTTCCGAGCATTATACGGCGTTTAACTTCAGGACCGAATCCTTCAGCTCTTGTTTTGCAATACATTTCAAGCAGATTTTGGGCATCCGGTGTTCTGTAACCGTATCTTACACCGTCAAATCTTGCAAGGTTAGAACTGCATTCTGCAGTTGCAAGAATATAATAAATACCGATTGAGTGTTTGAGGTTAGGAAGTGATATTTCGACAACTTCCGCACCGAGCTTTTTGTATGTTTCAACAGCATCTTTTATTGCTTTTTCTACATCAGGAGTGAGGCCTTCTGAAATAAGTTCTTTTACTACACCGATTTTTTTACCTTTTAGATCGTTGTTAAGAGAATTTCTGTAATTTTCAACAGGCAGGTTCAAGGAAGTTGAATCGTGAGGGTCGTGACCTGAAATAACTTCCAGAAGAGCTGCCGCATCTTCAACCGTTCTTGCAAACGGACCGATTTGGTCAAGAGAAGACGCGAATGCAATAAGTCCATATCTTGAAACTTTACCGTAAGTCGGCTTCATACCTACAATACCGCAAAAGCTTGCCGGAAGACGAATACTTCCGCCTGTATCTGAGCCGAGAGCAAGTGTTGCTTCGCAGGCAGCAACGGAGGCTGCTGAACCGCCGGATGAACCTCCCGGTACTTTATTAAGATTCCAAGGGTTGTGAACCTTTTTGAATGCTGAGTTTTCATTTGATGAACCCATTGCAAATTCGTCAAGATTTGCTTTTCCGACAATCGGCACTAAATTTTCCAATAGTTTTTGTGTAACAGTTGCATTATACGGAGAAACAAAGTTTTCAAGAATTTTGCTTGAAGCGGTGGTTCTTGAGCCGATAAGGTTCATGTTATCTTTCAGAGCAAGAGGAACGCCTGCAAGAAGCGGAAGATCTTCTCCTTTTGAGATTTTTTCGTCAACTTTTTTTGCGGTTTCAAGCGCTGTGTCTTCTGTTAATGAATTGAATGCGCCAAGTTTTTCATCAATTGATTTAATTCTGTTTAAAGCTGCTGTCGTAAGTTCTACAGCAGAAACTTCTTTATTCTTAAGAGCTTTGCTTTGCTCCATTGCACTCTTTTTCAATAATTCTTGCATTTCTTTTCTCCCTTGTTTACTTTATTATAACAAAAACATGAAAATAGAGTCGTTTTTTGCGCGATAACATTTAGCACATTACAATCCAGAGCACCCTTCTTGCGAATCTGCCAAGATAAATTGCAAGAACACAAAAGAAGATATCATAAAGAACCTGTACTCCGCTCTGGGAAGTTATCCAGCTTGTTATAAAATACATTGGCGCGTGTCTCAGTGTTGCAAGGAATAACATATATAAAATTCCCAGAATGTGGATGGTTCCGACGCCGAGGACAGACATAAGAACAATTCTTAAAAAGTCGGTTTTGACTTTTAAAAGAGTGCCCGTAAAAAAGATAGCCGGAATGAATGCCAGAATATAACCGAATCCGTATTCAAAAAGATAACTTATCCCCCCTCCGAGTGCAAAAATAGGGAAAAACATCCCGAGAAGGATGTAGCCGCATATAGCCAGAATTCCGAATTTGCGTCCAAGAAGAGCAACTATGAAAAATATCATAGGAATCTGGGGTATGTATCTGTATGTTTTAGTGAAATGGCATAAAATTTCCATATTGGAAACATCTCTGCTTAAAAAATCTAATGCATCCATCGGAATATAAAGATGTTTAAGCGTAATTTGCGTAAATGTTGCGACAATAAGAAGCAGTATGCAAAGTGCAGTCAAAAGCAAGGTTCCGAGTGTTATTTTAATCGGCTCGCCTTTATATTTGAAGCTGTTTAATTGTTTTGAAATTCTTTTTGTCATTTTATTTCGATTAAGGTTTTAAGTTTTTCAATATTTTCATTGAATTTAGTTTTAAATTTATCGTAAAAAATATTTTCAGTCCACATTATAAGAGCATCTTCGTTATTATCCTGATAGTAGCCTTTTCTTGTTCCAAGAGAAGTAAACCCGTATTTTTTATATAGGTTTATTGCCGGGGTGTTTGAAACTCTTACTTCCAGAGTCAGGTACTTGATGCCTTCTTTATAACAGTCTTCAAGTATTTTTGAAACAATGGCTTCTCCTATGTGGCATCTCAGGTATTTGTTTTTTACTGCAATTGTTGTTATGTGTCCTTCATCAAGTATATGCCAGGTTCCGGCGTAGCCTGCAAGTTCTCCGTCGGAAGTTTTTGCACAGTAATAATGGGCAAGATTGTTAGACATTTCATCATAAAAAGACGATTTTGACCAGTGGTGTTCGCCATAAGCTTCTTTTTCTATTTCGACAACATTTTCAATATCTTCTGTTGTCATTTTTGTTATAAATATTTGAGATACACCTGTTAAGGACATATACTTTCCCAATCTATATCATCTTCGGTTTCTTCACCCGGTTCTACTATGTGGTCTCCGTCTTCAAGCATCAGCATAAGCGATAAACGGAGCTGTTTTTTGTAGTTTTCAAGCGCTTTTTCTCTTGTTTTTGCACAAAAAGCAAAACTCGGAATTTCTTTGATTTCTATATAATGGTATGGATTCCCGTTGAAGTCCAAATCGGTTCCTTCAATAAGAGTCCAGTTAAGGTTCATATAGTAGTCTAAATCTTTATTCTCATTACTCATCAAGAGACCTTTCATTAAGCGGCTGTTTAAGCATAATTCCTTCTCCGCCGATAACGTTTGCCTGTTTCCCGTTCAGGTAAAGATATACAGGGGTGGAGGTATTGGCGTTTGCCGTTTTAATAATTTGTTTTACTCTCATATAGGTGCTTTCCGCTCCTCCTCCGGTTTCAAAGTTGGAGGTTAAATCAATCATTATACTGTCTTTAGATTCTCTTATGGAGAGAATTTTTGTTCCTTGAGGGATTTCGGAATTAAATCCTTTTGATTTTTCCCAGGAAGAAGGAGCTTTTATTAATTCTTTTATCGCGTATGCAAAACATGACTTTTCAACGTTAGGATCGCAGGTTCTGTTAACTGAACGCAGGTTTCCGGATTTATCACAGATAAATATTTTTACTGTTACCGGGGATTTTGGAGCCGGTTTTTCCTTAGATTTATTCTCTTCGGGCTGTTGAGTTTCCAGAGCATTAAATTCATCTTCCGACTTACCTATAATCTGATTATTCTTTTGCAGATTGAAATCCGGCA
>CALVCR010000094.1 GCA_944326125.1 Candidatus Gastranaerophilales bacterium
GCAACGAAGTCTGTTTCGCAGTTAACTTCAATCATAGCGCCTTTTTTATCGTCAACGAAAGAACCGATTCTTCCTTCTGCAGCAATTCTGCCCATTTTTTTATCAGCTGAAGCCATACCTTTTTGGCGTAAGAGTTCCATAGCTTTTTCCATATCGCCATCAACTTCAACAAGAGCTTTTTTAGCATCCATCATACCTGCGCCGGTTTTGTCGCGAAGCTCTTTTACCATAGTAGCTGTAATATTCATTTATACTTCTCCTTATTTAGAGGGGGCTAAAATGCCCCCTTACATTAACCAGTTTGGGATAAATTTCCCTATACAGTTGCAACTTCAACACCGGCATCGGCAGCTGTAACAGCTTCTACTTTGCCTTTAGTGTTAGCGTTGTTTTCTCTTAATTGTTTTCCTTCAAGAACTGCGTCTGCTAATTTTGAAGTAATTAATTTGATAGAACGGATAGCGTCATCATTACCAGGAATGATGTAGTTAATACCATCCGGATTAGCATTTGTATCAGCTAAGCAGATAACAGGAATACCTAATTTGTTAGCTTCTGCAATAGCGATATCTTCTTTAGCCTGATCTACAACGAAGATAATATCAGGAAGTCCGCGCATTTCTTTAATACCGCCTAAAGTTTTGCTCAATTTAGCAACTTGTCTGTTAAGTTGAGCTTGTTCTTTTTTAGGTAATTTATCAGCGTGGCCTGAAGAGATGAAGTCTTCAAGTTCTCTTAATTTATTAACTCTGCCTCTGATTGTTTCGAAGTTAGTAAGCATACCGCCTAACCATCTTCTGTTAATATAGTAAGCACCTGAACGGTTAGCTTCTTCTGCAACAACTTCTGCAGCTTGTTTTTTAGTACCTACGAAAAGTACATTTCTTCCTTTAGCAGCATATTCTCTTACAGCATTGTAAGCAGCATCTAAAAGATCTGAAGTTTTTCTCAAATCAAGAATATAGATACCGTTTCTTGCGCCGTAGATATACGGTTTCATTTTTGGGTTCCAATGTTGTGTTTGGTGTCCGAAGTGAACGCCTGCTTCTAAAAGTTCGATAAGTGATGTTGTTGACATCTTGTGTCTCCTTTTGTTTTAACTGTGTTTTACTACGGGCTATACATTTCCATCTATAGTGATAGTAAAATTAAAAATAATAATGCTATTTACAGACTAGGGCTCTGCCTATCGAATTGCATAACCAATAAAATCTTAGTATAAACATGTTTTTCTATCAAGCGGGGGGAGTCTTTAGTTATTTTTCGCTTAACATATGTTAACGTTTGTTTGTAAAAAATATATGTCTATGATATTATCCTTATATACTTAATTTACATTCAACAATCACAATCAAAATTTACATATAAGGAGAAAATAATGTTGGATTTTCTGTTTAAGAAGGAAGTAAGCAGTGCGGAAGTTTTGAACGATTTTTATTCAAAATTGAAAGAAATGTTTCCGTTTGAAACTATTTCTGATGAGAGAAAAGAATACTTAAAATCAACTATGAATAAATTCGGATATCTTCCTTATCCGCAAATAAAAGCGCTGGAAGAATTATCAGATGCGGAAGTTCTTTTTGCTCTTGAATCAAAATGGGAAGCTAACGGAGTTTTTAAAGACGGAAAATTCGATTTTACCAAAGCAAGCGTTCTTGCAAGAAATAATGTTAAAGATTCTGGATGGCTTCAAAAAGAAGGTCATAATATAAAACTTATTAACCTTGCCGGATTAGGTAACGGAAACTCTTCATCTGATTGCGGAAAATTTATGGATTGGATGAGAGAACTCCTGATTCTTCCTACGGGAAATCTTGATAACGGAATATTTGGTACAACAATGTATCTTATACCTTTCCATCCTAGAGAATTCGGCTGTGCATATCTTCCGACAGCAAGCTGCGTAAGCCCTAATTTGGAAGATAAAAATATCTCTCAAAAAACAGGTATGAATGCGGATGAGCAGGTTAAAACATTTATTAAATTAACTCAGCTTGCCGGACACCCTGTTATATATGATATACTTCCGCAGACAGGAAGATTTTCTAAAATTGTACTTACAACTCCGGATTGTGCAAGATGGTTTGATATTAATGCGTTAATTGAAGAACTTGCTAAAAATGTTGATTCTGTTCTTGAAAAGTTAGCCGACAAGTATTCTAAAGATGATTTGGCTATTGTGAGCGGAATTTACAAAAAATCTATAAAAGGTGAATCTTATGGAGATTTAACCGAACATTACAGGAATATTTTTAACGAAATAGATGAGCTTCTGGTTGATACAAAAATATTCTTATCAAATTCAATGCTGGAAAAATCTATTCAGGACAGATTGCATAAAAAAGCTAAGATGATTATAGCTCAGGCTTCCGGAAATCATTCTAAAAAAATGTCTGAAAACGACATTACAAATCAGAATGAAATCATTCAGGTTTTAATTAAAGAAGGAATGTGGCCGGCTCCCGGTGGTGCATGGTGCTCAGCAGGAGTTCCTGTGTTTGACAAAATGTCGGAAGGCGCAAGCTACCCTATGTTTAAACATTATAACTTTAAGGGTGAAGATGTTTCTAAATTTGCTAATCTGGATTGCCAGACACCTTATTACTTTGTATGTTTAGAAAACGGTAAATACAATAATGATGTAATAAAATTCTTTATTGATTATATGAAGAATCTTCAGGAAGAATTTAATTTTGACGGATTCAGAGTGGATCATATTGACCATATTGTGGATGAAGTTTCTGAAAAAGACGGTGTGCCTATTAGTTATAGAGCACCTAGAAAAGTACTCGGAATGCTTAATGCCGCAATGAAAGAAAAGATTCCGTATTTTGCATCATTGGCTGAATATATGCTCTGGGATAATTACTACAAAGAATATCATCAGGATATGGGATTTGATCTTTTGTGGGGTAATGATATTGTTTCACAAAGCTACAAGACCCCTGAGGATATTGCGGATGATAATTTGAGGTTAGCAAATTACAATTCTGAGTCCAAAAAATCAACTCCGCTTTCAATTCTTAAAACTTATAATAACCAGGATGGCGAGTTTGAAGCAATTGACAGATATCCTGCTCAATTGGGCAAAGAGGGAGCTCTGTTTAAGTGGTTTAAATACAAATTCCTTCCGGGCGGAAGAAATGCTCAGCGTCCTGTAATGTATATTGATGGTGATGAATCATTTACCAAAGGCGGTATTGAAGCGGCTATAGGTAATGAAGTTTCTATGGCACGTGAAAAAGATTACGATTTCTTCTCTAAATTTGATGCAATTGATAGATTTGTCAAAAATAATTCTGTTATCACAGATGGAGAAGCACATATTATCAGACAGGATGATGACGGGTTTGTAGTTTGGCAGATACAAAAAGAAGGATTAAAAAATTCTATTCTTGTTGTTGCAAATAACAATTCACCGACTGAAAAATTCCTTGTTGAAGAAAACGGAAATTCTTGGACTGAAGTAAGAGAAGGTCACGAAGTCTTTGATAAAACAATTGAACTTTCTTGCGACTATTCAATAGTTTCAGAATTCAGGTTTGATGGTACTGATTACATTGAAGAAAAATTTGTAGCTGCAACGAATTCATTATCTTTCGGAAAGATAATGCCTGCAGAGTTTAAGTTTTTCACTGTAATCAAATAGTATTTAAAACGGGTAATATGAATCTGAACAAAAATTCATAGCCCCATAGGAGTATATAGTTACAAAAATGATTAAGTAAACTACGATTAAGTAATAATGGGATACGCCGGAACGCAAGTTCCGGCTTTTTATTTTAATTATGTTTTTTTTTATTTTAATTGTACTTTTCTTTTTTCTTTTTTGCGAAGAAAAGAAAAAAGAAAAGTACGAAAAGAAAAAAGAAACCCGCATTGTCTTCAATGCCCTGCGGGCATAAAAAGTGTTGTGCTTCGCACAATCTCTTACGCTCGCTATTGTGCCTTACAGTCACACGCTCGCGATTTATATTGTTACTTTCTGTATAAATTTTATAGGCCGACCTTTACGAAGCGAACAATCAATGTTAGCGAAACAACAACAAAGCGGGTGTTGTTTGAGCGATAGCGAGTTCACCCGTTCAGGTTGAGCTTTACAATTGATTAGTGAGCGCAGTTCAGGTCGGGAGTTTCTTTGCGCCGCGTTTCTTTGCGGTCAAAGAAATGCGGCTATATTATTTTATCAAAAAGTGCGGGGTACGGGGCGGCATCAGCCCCGAAAAATAAATATTTACCCTTGCTCAATCCAGCTGCGGATTTTTTCGCCGGCTTCTGACTCATCAACGCCTTCGAATTCGCGCTTAAGTTCTCTTAAAGCTTCTCTTATTTCTGCACCGGATGATTTAAGAACAGGTCTGTTCTGCTGTTCAAGCAGTCCCTGTTGAAGCTGTGACTGCTTAGCAATTAAATCAGCCGCATTCAGACTCAAATCTTTTAACTGTTTTTCCTGAGCTTCATTTTGTTCTCTCAGCCTTATCATTTCTTCTTCCTGAGCAGCTTTTGCGGCATTAATTTTCTGGGTTAAGATTCTGTGTCCGAAGAACAAACCGCCGGCAAGTAGAGCTATTGCAAGCCACCAAGGATTACCGTGTTCAGCTTTAATAGGAGCTTTAACATTTTTATCAGCAGCCATAAACGGATCAAGAGAATCCGCAAATGCAATTGTTACATTATCAGGATCAGCCTTAGGGCTGGCTGCGTGCGCTACAAGTTCTTTTAATTCTTCAAGTGTTAACTCAACAGGAAGTGCATCTTTTTCCAAAGTTACGGCAATAGAAATTTCTTCCAGAACTCCAGGTGACATATATTCATTAGTTTGAACCTTAGTTACACCGTATTGGGTTTCTTTTGCAGTTCTTGAATAACTTCTGTTCTGAGTAGAATCAGAGCTGCCGGCAGGCAAGCCGTTTGGAAGATAAACACTAACCGCATTAGTATTTTTATTAACATCCTGAGTCTGATCGCCCAAGCCTTCTGCAAAAGTCTGCTCGTTGACAGCAGTTTTTCTTGTCGGGTCATATTCTATAGTAAATTTCTCTACAGGAGCCTGCTTCAGGAAAGTACTTACTGTTGCAACATATTTTCCTGCACCGATAAGTCTATTCAACTGCGCCTGAACTTTTTCCTGCATATATTTATCATTTTCCTGAATACGTTGAAGCATTTCAGATTGTGCATCTATAAGACTGCTATATACATGTCCGTTTGTATCAGTAATTGAAATATTTTCTGATGTTAATCCGGAAACACTGCCTAAAAGCAAATTAGAAACAGCTTTTATTGTTCCCATATTAAGAGTCTGACCGACAGCAACAGTTAATTGAACCGTTGCGGTAACAGGTTTTTGCATAGAAGAAAACATTGTTTGCTCAGGTATGGAAATAAATACTGACGCGTTTTCTATGCCGTCAATTCTTTTAATTAATCTTGCAAGCTCTCCATTCATTGCTCTTACAAGTCTTATCCTCTTATCTTCTTTTGTAGAAGTAAAATCACCTTTATCAAAAACTTCCAGACCTACATTCTGGTCATACAAACCGCTCTCTACTATAACCATAATAGCGCGGTCTCTCTGCTCGGTTGTACATTTTTTCATTCCCGGAGTGCAGTCGCCTTTTTTGAGCCTCAAAACTGATTTTGTACCGTCAACCGCACGGGATGCAACAATATTATTTCTTGCAAGCAAAGCCTGTATTTCAAGAGCTTTCCCCATATTATCAGTTGTAAGGAGATCAACATCTTCTTTCAAAGGTTCATTGCTTACGTCAATCTCGCCGCTCTTTGAGCCGGAATTGGCAGCTATTGCACCGCATATAATAAAAATAAGCAAGAGAAGAACAATGCCGCCGCCTACGGCTGCTAAAAGAACTTTATTTTCCAATAACTTTTTAAAATCCATATATCCTTCCCTATATAATTAAATTATACACATACTTATTAATTATGAGAATACTAAATCTGTAATTGCATAATTTTATCATACGCTTGGATGACTTTTCCGACTACGGTTGTTGCTACCGTAACACTGAGCTCCGCTTTTGCCATTGCGGTCATAACGTCGTGGACATCAACATTTTCAGAGCCCATCATAGCATCTTTTAACAAGTTATCAGGTGCTTCTATCTGCGCATTTAAATTTTCTGCCAGTCCGGACATCACACTTGAAAAATCTGCAGTAGACGGCTCTTCAACACGGCTCATTCTTGCAGACGGAATATCATACCCCCAGGAATCAAGCTTGGAGTGCTGTATTCTCGCTTCTAAATCATATCTTGGAACAAATCCGTTAAACATTTTTTCACCGCCTTTACTCTTTTTATCGGTTAAATAGAAGTATTTTTTAGGATTTTTCTAAAAAATCATCTGTTTGTACTAGCTTTTTTAATGATTTCTAAAGTTTTGTCAAAGTTTTACCGTGATAATTATTGTTATCTTTATAAGGAATTGTAACTGTGAATTTACATGAAGAATGTTTGCTGAAATATTTATTGAATACTACCGGATTATTCAAATCAACAGAACTCTTGAAGCTTAATAACAGCCTTATTGAAAAAGGTTTGCTCAGTTCTGCAATCCTTGCAAAAAACGGAAAAATTAACTATACTGCTAATAGAATATAGTGTTGGGAGAGATGTTTTGAAAAAGTTTATACAAACCAAATGGTTCACATATGCAACCTATTTGCTTCTTGTTTTGGCGGTTTTACTTGTAGGATTTGTCCTTTTACAGAATAATAAAACCCTTAATAATGTTATAACTTCATTCTTTGAAGTTGCAGAAAACAGGTCTTTTGACTACAGACAAACTTTAAGAGTAATGCATAAACATCCCCTTCCGAATGAAGATATAGTCGTTCTTGCAATAGATGATGCAAGCCTCGAAATGCTATGGGATAAATACGGAGAATGGCCTATTCCGCGTAATGTATACGCAGATATTATTAACTATCTGGAAAAAGATCACCCGAAAGCCATTATTTTCGATCTTATGTTTATAAAGTCTCTAAAAGCTACGGCTAACGCCGATAAAATTCTTACAGAGACAATGAATAAATATGATAATATTTATACTTCAATGAATTTAGATAATCAGCCGGCTGATTTAAGAAAACCGGCAGAACTTCCGCAAAGACTTTCAGTTAACCTTGATAACCAATCCGATATTGATATTTCAAAAAAATACGGATTCTCAAATTGCCGTCCTATTTTAAATGAATTAATCAATGGCAAAGTATATGTCGGAATGACCAACGTTATGAGAAGCAGCGACGGAATTATAAGAAAAGTTGCTCCTGTCCTTGAATATAAAGGTAAATATTATCCTTATTTAACCTTCCTTGCCGGGGGTAACGTAGTTAACCAAACTCCGCAAAATTCATATATTTTAGATAAAACATCAACTCTTAAAGGCTCTAATGTAAGTATTCCTCTTACCAACGAAGGAGATGCTATCCTTAACTGGTACGGTCAAAGCGGAACCCATACAAATTATCCGATGTACAAAGTTGTCAATTCAATGGAGGGGAAAGATATTTCTTCTTTCAACTTTAAGGATAAAATAATAATTATAGGAACGACCGCAATGAGCCTTCATGATACAAAAAGTGTTCCTGTTCAGGAAGGTGTTTATCCGGGTGTGGAAGTTCATGCAACCTTCTTAAATAACATTATTGATAACAATTTTATTCAACAAACCAGCCCTTTTGTTAATATCTTGATAATAGCCGGAGTTGTTGCGATTGTAGGATTTATTGTAATGCTCTCCGAATCCACCATTTTTGCGGTCCTGTCTACAATCCTCTTTGGAATTGCATATTTATTTATCGGTTATTACTTGATGGAATTAATAAACTTATGGATTCCTGTTGTACTTCCAATAATCTCAATTGTTCTTGCTTTTGCACTTTCTTATCTGGCTAAATACCTTATCAAATCACGCGATTTTGAATACCAGTATAAACTTGCAACTATAGATGGGCTGACCGAGTTATACAATCACAGATATTTTCAGGATACTTTAAGAAAACAAATAGATCTTTCTCAAAGATACGGGCAGCCGTTCTCTTTAATAATCGTTGATATTGATTTCTTTAAAAAATTTAATGATACCTACGGACACCAGGCCGGCGATGCTGTTTTAAGGCAAGTAGCTCAAACCCTTAAAAAGAATTCCCGTACAACTGATTATGTATGCAGGTACGGCGGCGAAGAAATGAGCATTATTCTACCAAATACAACTGCAGAAGAAGTTCTTAATAACGCTAACAGAATTCTGCACGCAGTTGCAGAAAGACCATTTCAGCTTAATGCTACAGAAACAGGTCATGTAACTATCAGTGTAGGAGTAGCAACTTTCCCTGATAATGCTAAAACAGCACAAGAATTAATAGAATATGCGGACAAAGGTCTATATTACGCTAAAGAACACGGCAGAAACCAGGTCGGATACTACAAAGGATAGGCACTTTTCCATAATACAATTATTAACTTATGTAACAAAATACCCCCATTAATTAAAGTTTTAACAAAACTTGCCGTAATACATGACAAAACTATCAGAAGGCAGTGACAAATGAAGGAAGTAAAAATCATAGGAGCGGGACTTGC
The DNA here is from genome assembly GCA_944326125.1 of Candidatus Gastranaerophilales bacterium. Classification (GTDB taxonomy): domain Bacteria; phylum Cyanobacteriota; class Vampirovibrionia; order Gastranaerophilales; family Gastranaerophilaceae; genus CAG-196. The sequence goes on from CALVCR010000094.1 coordinate 8,610, forward strand.
CGGCTCGGAAGCCGCACTCCAGCTTGCTAAAAAAGGTTTTAAAGTCAAACTCTACGAAATGCGTCCTCAAAAAACAACAGGAGCGCATGTAGGAGGAGACTGCGCTGAATTTGTCTGCTCAAACAGTTTAGGCTCCTCTGATATTACAAACGCCAGCGGACTTTTGAAAAAAGAGATGCAATTATTAGGAGGAGAACTCATTAATATTGCAATCGAAAACTCAGTTCCGGCAGGAAACGCACTGGCTATTGCAAGAGAAGATTTTTCTAAAGCCGTCACAAAAAAAATTGAAGAAAATCCTTATATAGAACTGATAAGAGAAGAAATCACAGAGATTCCGGACGGGTACGTAATTATAGCTTCCGGGCCTCTGACAAGTGATAAGCTTGCAGAAAGCATTAAAAGTTTTACAAAAAGCGAACATCTGCATTTCTTTGATGCGATAGCGCCTATTGTGGAAGTTGATTCTATAAACTTTGATAAAGCGTTCTGGGGTTCAAGATATGATAAGGGCGAAGCTTCTTATATAAATTGCCCTATGAATAAGGAAGAATACGAAAATTTCTATAATATACTAATTAATTCTCCGAGAATAGAACAGCACGAAGTAGACAAAGATTCAAAATTCTTTGAATCTTGTCTGCCTGTGGAAGTTCTGGCATCAAGAGGGGTTGACACTCTCAGATTTGGACCGATGAAACCTGTAGGACTCATAGATAAAAGAACCGGAATAGAGAATTACGCAGTAGTTCAGTTAAGACAGGATAATTCTGCCAAAACACTATTTAATCTGGTTGGCTTCCAAACCAATCTTAAATGGGGTGCTCAAAAAGAACTCCTCCATTCAATTCCGGGGCTTGAGAATGCTAATATAATACGCTACGGAGTTATGCACAGAAACACATTTATAAACAGTCCGAAAGTTCTTAATCCGACTCTTGAAGCAAGAGAAAGAGAAGGATTATTCTTCGCCGGACAACTTACCGGAACTGAAGGTTATACTGAATCCATAGCAACCGGAATGCTTGCCGGAATAAATATGGCAAGAAGGCTGAATGGTGAAGAACCTATTGTGCTTCCGGATGTTACAATACTCGGGGCGCTTACACGATACATTTCGGACAGCGAACATACATCATTCCAGCCGATTAATTCAAATTGGGCTCTTGTACCTCCGGCAGAGCTTCCTAAAAAAGAACGTAAAAATAAAAAGCTAAAAAATGAAACCCTTGCCAGACGTTCAATTGAGGCATTAGAAAAATTGGAGGTGCCGGCATTATGTTAAGATTTGTTAAAAAAGTATTACATAAAAAAGCAATTCTTTCCTGTGTAAAAACTTTATATAGGAAAGAGGATTAAAAAGGAGTATATTATTATGGGATTGGACATTTCTAAAATTACGAATGAAACGCTTAAAGCTCTCGCAAACATTAATGATTCCGACAACGATAAGAAGTTGGATGCAGAAGAATTCAGCATATTTAAAACCAAAGCTGCTGAAAAATTAGAAGCAGGTGAATGTACAGCTGAAGATTTTAATCAAGCTGTAGGTCTTTTTGTATCAGAAGAAGCTAAATCTAAAAAAACACCTAAAGAACCTAAAGAAAAGCTAACACAGGAAGAAAAGAATGATCAAATCAGAACTCAAGAACATGCACTCAGAGCTCTGAATAACATGATTAATGGTTCATTGCATATTTCTTCTGAAGATTTAATCCCTGAACTTGAAAAAATGTATGGCGAACATGCAAGCGAAGCTAAGTATGCAGAAATTATCAAAGCAGTTAAAGATGTCCAAGAATTAATGCCTGAATATAAATCACTTAAAGAAATGACAACTAAAGCTCATAATGAAGTTCTTGCAAAAATGAAAGAAGCAGGAATTAACGATCAATTCCACAGAGATATTCTTAAACTCCTTGAAGATCAAGCAGAATTCGGTTTAAGAAAACAAGCCGTTGAATGGATGCAAGAATTTTATTTCTCAAAAGCTAAGCAATATGCGGATCAAGGCGTTCAAAAGAACGATGAAGACTTGATGAAAGAAATCAAAGATGATATTAAAAACGGCAAAGTTGTAATTGACGGAAAAACTGTTGATTTCAAAGACGAATACAAAGACGCATTCAAAATTTTTGAAGAAGGTCCTGTTGCAAGAGAAGCAAGAAAGACTGTTCTGCTCGCTGTATATGATCAGCTTGACGAAACAAAATGGAGACAAGTCAGCAAAGAAGCTAAAGAACTCTTGAAAGAAAGCGGTAAGTGGGATGACAAATACGTTCGCGGCGCTTGGAGAGAAAGAGTCGGCGATCCTATTTCAGGAAAAGAACGCTTGAGCAAAACTGCGTCAAAAATTCAATCTCGTGAAAATAATGTCGAACAAAGCAAAATTCAAACTAAAGATGAAATATTAAAAGTTCTCGGAAAGAAAAATGAAGTATTTGAAGCTCTTGTTTTAAGCGGCTTAATTACAGAAAAAGAAGATGGCACTTATGACTTAACTGTCCTTTCCGATCTTATAGGAATTCAGGCCGGAGATGACAATGAAGTAAACAGACATGCCAGAATTGATAAATACATTTCCGAAAAACTAAGAACAACCGGAAAGTTATCCTACGCTGCAAAATTGGAAGATTTATCAGAAAAAGAAGCTATGGATCTTGTTAAACTTTGCGGCTATGGAAAAGAAGGCGTTAACTGGGGCAGAGCTCTTCTTGGTGCCCTGGTCGGAGGTCTGACAGGAGCTGTTTCCGGCGGTGTTGCAGCAGCAACAAATCCTAGACAGGGAATTAATAACTACTATATTTCTGAAAATAACTTAGATTTAACTATAAAAGGTATTTCTATAGATGATGTACCAGGAATTGAAGACATCGAAGGTGTCACAATAGGTTCCGTAAGCGGCGGTCTCAGAATCTTAATCAACAATGTCGATGTGTTCCATGCACTGTTTGAAGCTTCTAAGTTTATTGCAGATACAGCACTTAAGAGTGCAATTCTTCCGGCTGTACTTGGGTTAATAAGCGGATTCCAGGCAAAAGGCGAAGTTCCTGTAACAGTTACCAACTTTGAAGACTGCTCAATTGAAGAATATGTTGCAAGAGTTAAAAAAGAATCTCCTGAATATGCAAGTATTCTTTCAGCACTAGCGTTTATGTACTATGACGGCAAAACCGGTGAATGGAACATGAATGAATTCAGAGCCCTCTTGAACCGTGCAGCAGGTGATGGCGGTAAGTTAAATAAAGAGGAACTTATCGGTGCTATGAAAAAATTATATGTCCAGCCGGAAGAACCGGTTGCTGAAACTGATAATGAAGACGTTGTTATAAATAAAGAATCTGCAACTGTTAGCCTTATTAGCACGCCGGATAAGACAAAAACAGAGGATCTTACCTATGTCCATGAAAGAAAATACGGCGATACATGGGCAGGTCTTGTAACAGCTTACTATCCGGAACTCGTTGAAAAATACGGCTTATATGGAAAAGACGGCGCAATCAAACGTCTGCAAAGAGAATTGTGTACTGATGAAAACGGTGTATTCAAAGCAGATTTATTCAAAGATTTGATTAGCAGAACGAACCTTCCTGAAAAAATCAAAATGCCATACGAAATCGACGGTGTTAAACGTGTTATCGGAGATGTCGTTGCAGCAACAGCTGAACAGCTCGGTATCGGTACCGGTAAAGGCGGCATGAAGGAAATCGGCCGTAATGAAATCAGAGTTGAACAAATTCTTGGAACTAATATGTGGAAAGCAGTTGACAACAACCCTGATGAAGTAATTGCTCCTGCATATGGCACATCTGCAGAAGAAGCTGTTCAAAAACTTCAGGATGCCACAGGAAAAACATATGATGAAATAAATTATGATGCATAAATACAGATGTAAGATAATGGTTGTTTACAAGAAAAAGAGGCAGAAATTTCTGCCTCTTTCTTTTTCATACTACCTTCTTTAAATTAACCTAAAATGTCTTCTAAATCACCTATGATACCTTCATTATCTCCGCTGTCTGCACCGCAGTCGCAGTTACACTTGAAGTTTTCAAGAAGTTCAATGATTCTGTCTAACTTGTCACTGTAATCCGGTGAAGATAAATCAATACCGTCTAACATTTCAATAATTTTATTTAATTGTTCTGTATAGTCTTTTTGGTTGTCCATTTTTTCGTTAATTTGTTTGAGTAAATCTTCAATAGTAGCTGTTGAGCCGCCAATTTGGATACCCAAGTTTTCAATTAGTTCTTTATATCTGTTGTAATTTACTTCATTAAGATCCTTTAGAAGATTTTCAAGCTCTTCTATTGTAATTGAAGAACCATCTCCATTGCCGCCGCCATCGGTAGCATCTTTGATTTCATTAATTATAACAGTTAGTTCTTCCATTTGTTTAACTAATGAATTCAAGTAGCTGTTTGCTATTTCCTGCTTATTCTTAAGTTCAGTCATATCACTTGAGATATTTGTCAGCAATTCCAGAGCCTCGCTGAACTGATCCTTAAATGCATTTAAGTAAGAATTTACCATTGATGTATGTTCTGCGAATTGATCCATCATATTGTCAATTGACATTTGTATCTTATCCAGCTGATTCTGGATATTCTTCAATTCATTCGTTACATCAGCATTACCGTTATTTACTGCATCAGTTAAATCCTTAATTGCGTCAATAATTCCTTCTTGATCCATTCCCGGGAAGTTTACTACAATATCTAATTTATTGTTAATATCTAATAATAATTCATTCTGATTTTCTTCGTTTTCAATATACGTATTTTCAAAATCTTTGATTGCGTTAAGCAATTCGTCTTTAGACATGTTAATAGCATCTGTCAAGGTTAGACCAAGTAATTTGAACATATCTTCAAACTTCTGATAATCAATAGAACCGGCTTCTAGTTTTTTCAACTGTTCCATTAATTCTTTGAATTTTTTATCATCCGCAACGATTTCTTTAATTTCATTTACAGAAACTTGAAGTTCTTGCAAGTTCTTAGACATTTGCGCAACATGATCATTTAATGAAAGAAGGATTTGAGTATTTATTGTACCCTGTTCATAAATATCGCCTAAAAGACCTAATGTTTGATCTTTTCCTTCATTATAATCATTATGGAATTGGGTAAGTTCATCTCTGATACCTTGAAGCTGTTCTAAAATACCGTCTAATGTGTTGCCTATATCGCCAAGTTCCTCCATAATCTTCTGCATAGCCTCAGCTGCTGTTATTTGGCCTTCCTGAACCTGTTGAATTAATGACTGAATCAGTTGATTAGCTTCTTCTTGTGTTTTACCGTTTTGAATCAACAGATCCATTATAGTTTTCTGATTATTTTCATTATTCATCATAAATTCGTACATTTGAGCATAGAACTGTTCTGCTGTCATCTGCCCTTCCTGCATCATTTGCATCATCTGAAGCATATACTGTGACATCTGGGTTAGCTGATTATTAGTTATCTGCTGTTGTTCAAGCATCATCTGCCACATTTCCATCATCTTCTCATACATTGCCTGCCATTGGGAATTATCATAGTCGATTGTAATGTTGGTTTCTGAACCATGCTCAATATAAACATAGCTTGGTTCTAACCATTCTGAACATGATTGAGTCGCTGCCGCACCGCCTAATAAAGTAAGTGCCATCATTGCTTGTAATCCTCTTTTCTTCAATGCTGAAAGATTTACTCCGCCTTGAAATGCTAGCTGATTATTTAAGCCCTGTGCATAAAGGGCATTCATTCCTCCTGCCGGTTTATTTACCGGAGGTTCAGATACCGGGGTTGTCGGTTGTGGGGCTGAATTTCCGAATTTCATATTTTGTTTCGGAAGCATGAGTTCATTTGCGATAATGTTCATTGTTGTATATACTCCTTTTTAATTAATAGTTAATTAATAGCCAGATTAATGTTGTACTATGCTAAAAATCGTAAAAAAACTTTTTGCCAAAACTTTTACAAATCTTAACAATAAAGCTTTTATGAACATATTGTTGTAAAACTCGTTCTTTGAATATATAATATTTATTGATTTAATTCAGGTAATACATAATGAGAAATATAATAGTTCAAAAGTTCGGAGGAACTTCCGTAGCGGATACGGAAAAGATTAAAAATGTTGCCAAAGCCGTAATCAGAGAAAAAAATCTCGGCAACGATGTTGTAGTTGTAGTTTCTGCGATGGGACACACTACAGATAAGCTTGTAAAACTGGCAAAAGAAATATCACCAAATCCTTCAGCAAGAGAAATGGATATGCTTCTTTCTACCGGAGAGGGTGTGTCTATTGCCTTACTAGCGATGGCGCTTCAGGCTCAAGGATGTAATGCTGTGAGCATGAATGCAATACAAGCCGGTATAATGACCGAAAATCTTCACTCCAAAGCAAGAATTATTGATATTAAAACAGAAAAAATTCTCAAACATCTTGATGCAGGAGAAGTCGTTGTTATAGCAGGATTTCAAGGCGTAACTGATGATCTTGAGATAACAACCCTCGGAAGAGGCGGTTCCGATACTTCTGCAGTTGCTCTTGCAGGGGCTTTAAATGCAGAAAGATGTGATATCTATACCGATGTTGAAGGTGTTTACACCACAGACCCGAGAATTGTTCCATATGCTTCAAAACTGGAACAAATTTCTTATGAAGAAATGCTTGAACTTGCAAGGGTCGGAGCGAACGTTCTTCATCCCAGGGCTGTAGAAACTGCCGCAAAATACCACATGCCGGTAAGAGTAAGAAGCACCTTCAAGCTTGAAAATTTAGGAACTTTAATGTTAGGAGTAAACCAAATGGAAATTCAAAGACCTGTTACAGGAGTTGCATCCGATTTATCTCAATTAAGAATTGTCGTTTGTGATGTTAAAGATAATCCGGGAACCGCAGCAATCCTCTTTGATGGACTTGCAAAAGAAAATATTTCCGTAGATATGATTATTCAGTCTTACGCAAGAAAGGCAATGAATACTAATGATATTGCTTTTACAATAGACAAAGGGGATCTGGACAGAACAATGAAAATTCTGGAAAAGGTCAAAGAAAACTTAGATTACAGCAATGTTTTTGTTGACGATAAAATTGCTAAAATTTCTATTGTAGGCGCAGGCATGATTGATAAACCGGGTATAGCGGCAAGAATGTTCAGAACATTAGCAGACCTGGATATAAATATCAAAATGATTTCAACCAGTGAAATTAAAATCAGTTGCCTTGTTGACCAGGCAAGTGCAAATGATGCAGTAACAGCCTTACATAGAGTTTTCGGACTTGATTCTGACACAAAAGCGGTTGTAAAAGGCGATTTACCAAACGTGTAGAAGAACGGAGACCAAATGAAAAAAATATTATTAATGATAATAACTATGTACTGTGTATCATTAAGTGTATTAGCTGATGATAGAGCAGATGCGCTTAATTTCTTTAATAACTATGTTGCAGCAGCAAACTCGTACAGCCCAACAATAGAATATATGTATTCACCATCCGCTAAAATTATACGACAGGTTGTAAAACCGGATGGTACAACCGTAGATGTTAATACTGATACAGCCACTTATATTAAGCAAATGAAAATCGGGCAAGCAGGAGCTAAATTAAGAAACTATAAAAACACTTATACAAATATAAACGTAACTCCTGTATCAAACGGGTATAAAATTTCTGCTTTAAGACAGCCTACAGGCGAAACATATAAGTTAAAAACATATATGATTGTACAAAAGAGACCTGACGGTAAATGGCAAATCATAGAAGAAATGATGCAAACTAAAGTACAAACATTTTTACGATATGCAAAAAAATAAAAAAAAGACCTTAAAGGTCTTTTTTTATATGCCCAGAGATGGAGCAATTTGAATAAATGTTCTGACAAGATCTCTATCTAACTGGGTACCAGCAATTTCTTCTAATATAGAAATAGCTTTTTCTATATTCATACCCCTTCTGTAAGGTCTGTCACTAATAAGTGCATGATAAGTATCCGCAACTGCAACGATTTTTGCCGCCAATGGAATATCACCATTCTTTAACCCCTCAGGATAGCCTTTGCCGTCAATTCTTTCGTGGTGATATTTAACAATCGGTATTAAATCCCGCAATGCAGGGTTTGGTTGAAGAACTTTTTCTGTACCAATAACCGGATGTTGTTTCATAATAGCCCATTCCTCATCTGACAAAGGGCCTTCTTTTTTAAGAACAGTCTCCGGTATACCGATTTTGCCGACATCATGAAGCAGGGCTCCAAGAGTAATTCTGTCAATCTCTTTTTCAGGGAGATTGATTGCTCTTGCAAGAGCTTCTGCATACCTTGATACAGATGTTGAATGGCCTTTTGTATAAGGATCCTTCGCATCAATTGCTCCGGCTAGAGATGTAGCAATATCCCAAATTTTTGTACCGGATAACTTGTGATCAGCATTAAACTTCTCAATCAAGTCTTCTTCAAAGTTAATACCCAGCTGAGAATGACGCTTTGATACAACTTCTGCATAAGATTTAAGAGCGACATCATCCCAGAAATTAAAATCCGCAGAACTAATAATAGCAGACATGCCATCTTTATAACCTTTTGCCTGAGAAATATACATTGCTTGTTCTGCAAGAATTAAGAGCTTTTCTTTGTCTTCAGAACAATCCGGATAAGTTGAAACCCCTACAGAAACTTTAATAGGTCCTACATCGTCAATAAAGCAGCAGGAGAGAGAATAGGTTAAGTATTCTGCAACATATTTAGCCTGCTCAACAGATGTATTAGGAAGTATAATTGCAATTTCATCCCCGCCGTAACGACCTGCAATATCACCTTCTCTTATATTTTGGCGAACCTTTTCTGCAACAGTTTTAATAACTTCGTCGCCTTTTGCATGTCCAAATTCACGGTTAATTTTTGTAATATTACAAATATCCATCATAATTATGGATGTTTTTTGTTTATTAAGACTTGCACGCTCAAGCTCACGGGTTAACATTTCCTGAAAACCCCTGTGGCTATATAATAAGGTTAACCTATCCGTATTCGCATATTCATCACTCTTCTCTATAAGATAAAAATTATGAATATAAAGAGCCATGTAATTTGCTATAAGAGAATAAAGCGTTATATTTTGACGCGCAGAAACATCTTCAATAATAAATACTCCGATACATTTATTTACAGAAATAAGAGGCAGTATTGCCGTAGAATAATTTTTATAGTACGCAAGCTTAAGAAAATCCTCTTTTTCCACAAAAATAGGCTCATGGTTATTAAAAACTTTAACAATCGGGTTTTCATCATCCTTTAAGAAAACCTTTGTGGAATAATTATTCCCCAATTTATCATGCAGTCTGAGATTTATACAGTTGGATTTATCTTTATATAAACCAATTGCATAAAAACTTGAATCAATTGATTGGTTAATTATTCCGTAAACTTTACTGTAAAAATCAGAAATATTATCTACATTATAAAGTTTTATTAGCTCATCAACCACATATTTGTAGTTAAGTGTTGTTCCTTTTTCATTATTAAATACCAACCCCTGCGGATTTTGTATATGCACGGAAGCAGGGTTTATGGTAAGAGCATTAACCTTTGATACGAGTTTGCCTTGTGATATAGGAGATGTCACGGGCCTGATGTCATTCTTTGCCGTGTTGTCATTATAAGCTGTTTGGTTTTTGTTCACTTCAGCACCTTTACACTAATTATAGCTATATAAAACAAGTAAATGATATTTTTTGACAAAATTTTTTAGTTGGTTAAAAAAATTTTACAATAATCCCTTCAAAACATATCCGATTTACTACCCTTTAACCACATATTAACATTTTTTCAAAATATTTCTAGTGTTTTTATTAAAATTTAAAATATTTATTTACAATTTTCTAATATACAGAAGGCTGAATAATACCGCTGTATCCGTTTTGAGAAAGGTTTTCTATCCCATTTAAAGGAATTTTAAATGTAAAGGAATTTATTTTTTCTCCGGCATTTGAAACTTTGATTACACCCCCATGAAATTCTATAATTTTTTTACAAAGATTCATTCTTATACCATGCCCGACTGTTGAAAAATTTGAATTATCAGAAAACATTCTTCTGTATTCTTCCTCTGTAAGAGTTTTCCCCTGATATCCCAATGCAAATCCTAAATCTTTTCCTTTATCAAAAAGCGTAATAATAATTTGTTTTCCTTTTTCAGAATTGGAAATTGCTGTAATTAAAAGCATTACAAGAACCTTCATCATGCATAATTTATCCGCTTCTATATAATTTTCTCGAGTTTGCCTCCTGAGCACAATTTCAATATCTTTTTCTTTAGCAACCTTCTCAACCTGATTTATACAGGTTAAAACAAGGGAATTTATATCAACTTTCTCATAATTCAAAACCTGCTCCCCATTTTCAAATCTAAAAGTGTTAAGAAGCATTGATATCATATCCAAAGTATATCTACAAGATTCATTAATATCGGATAATAATTCTTTTTGCCCTTCTTCAGGAAGAATTTTCCCAAGAACCTCCAGCCCGCGTAACTGAGCAAGTGTTGAGACACGTAAATCATGACTCAGCACTTTTATAAAATATTCTCTTTGGTTTGCCAGTTTATGTTTTAAAGCAAAATATTTCCAAATAAATTTAAAAACAACATATAAAACAGCTGTAACGGCACCCACAGATATACCTGTTTCATTATCGGCAGTGACCAGTACTATAATTAAAGATAAAAATATCGGTATCAGCAAAAAATCTTTAGCAATACTCATCTGACTATTCTCACTTTGACTATACTGTATTATTATACTAACCGATAATTTTTAAATAAAAATTAGTCGGGCGGGTAGATATTATTCTGCCATAGTGAGTAATTGTTTATGCAGCTTTACATTATGAATTCTCAAATAATTAATACCTGATTTAATCAGAGGATAAGATATCGCAGCAGAAAGAGCATCCTTTAATTCAATGTCTTGATTATTTACCCCGAGCAAAGATTTTCTTGAGACTCCTACCATAACCGGACAGCCCAGAGAATAAAACTCTTCAATTCTATCTAAAATCTCAAAATTATCCTCTTTTGTTTTTCCAAATCCGATTCCCGGATCTATAATAATGTTTTGAATTCCTTTTGAATGTGCAAATTCAATTTTATCAAGAAGATTTAAATAAATTTCTTCCACGACATCTTCATATTCGGGATTTTTCTGCATATTTTCCGGAGAACCCTTTGAATGCTGAATAATTACGTCTGCGTTATATTCTGAAACCACATCTGCAATCTTAGGATCATAATCAAAACCGGAAACGTCATTTATAATCTTAACCCCGTAATCCAATACAAATCTTGCGACCTCAGAACTTCTTGTATCGATACTTACGGGAGTTGTAATATTTTCTTTCTTAATCAATTCAAGAACAGGCTTAAGTCTTCTTATTTGCTCATCGGGTTCAACCGGCTGCGAGTACGGGCGGGTTGACTCCGCACCGATATCTATTAAATCCGCACCATCTTCTACCATTTCTATCAAATGTCTGTAAGCGTCTTCCGGAGTCATGTATTTACCCCCGTCAGAGAAGGAATCGGGGGTAAGATTCAAAACCCCTGCGAGTTTTGTTCCTTCAAACTGTGCATTTTTAATAAGCAGTTCAACTTTCTCCCCAAGATTTTTTAAAGAGAAAGGCTGGGACTTTAACCTCTCTGAGATTTTTCTTAATTCTGAGAGACTTCCTCCGAGAATAACGTCCGAAAAATCAACTTTACCTGTTATAACTTCTCTGTGTACTCCGCAGTCAGCCCCGAGTGCCAGAGCTGTTTGTTTTAAAATATTTGCCTGTGCAGGTGTAAGTCCGTATATTTTAAAAGTTTTATATCTGTATTTATCTGCTGCCCTGTTAATGTAGCAAGAATCGAATCCGATTTTGAAAAGTTCAGATTCAATATTTTTTGTTTTTAATTCTCTTATAACAAAATCTTTCATAAACGGATTGTAGCACAGAGATCAGTTTACATGCAAAAGATACAAACCTTACAATTAAACTTTTTAACTGCACGACAAGAGAATTGAGCAATTTGTATTTTTTATTTTTTATTAATAAAAAGGAGGTCATCATATGTATTACAATGTTTTAGAATTAAAAGATCTTGTTCAAAATGAAACAGATAAATTTGAAAAAAAAGTATTATTGCAAAACAGAGACTCCTGTCTTACAGCAATTGCTCTCAAAAAAGATGAAATGATTGATACCCATTCTTCTGTTTGTGATGCCTGCGTTTATGTTTTTGACGGAGAAGCCGAGTTTCACTTTGATGCAGAAAAATTCAGGGTGAAAAAGGGTGAAATACTTATGTTCAAAAAAGAACATGATCACAAGGTTTTAGCGCTTAAAGACACAAAGTTTCTTTTGATAAAGATTTAGCCTGAGGAAGGTTAACATTTATTTTATTAGATTTAAGCTTAGATAAATCAAGAACTATTCTGCCCTTTGATTGGATTTGAATAGTTCTTTTAAAATCTAAAATATATTTTTTATCAATTCTATTACGCTCAAAAATTCCGTCATTTGCGAGTTCAATCAATTTATCAACAAACTTTTGACAGTTTTCCGGTGTATGCGGAAGTCTTTTTATTTGAGAAACAAAATCAAGATTACCTCTCTCGCTGTTTTCCCTGTTACATGCTCCACCAAAGTTTTTCATTGAATCCGGTCCGCCGCATGAACGGGGAAGAATATGTTCAACAGATGCCGTGGAAGGCCAGAGAAGCCTGTATGCAATTTTATTTGAACTTTCGCCCGCAGATTTTAGAATATAAGCTGATAAACATTCTTTAGATGTCGGGAGTTTTTGGGCTATATTAATTAACTGTTCCTCAAGCTCTGGTTTATTAACTCCCCGTAAAAGTTTTGCTAAATCATATATAAAGGATTTTCTGCTAAACGGCATTGCGATATTCTCACCATTCAACCTTTGTTTTGCCGTTTTTAACAAGTCTTCTATTGTATCACTATCTCTTAGAGGCGACGCGTTTTTAATCCGCTCCAAATTACTAATTATTTCTTTATGCTGTTCAATATTTTCAGAAGTCAGCTTCTTCGGAAGTTTATCAGCCTCTTCTACAAGTCGTAAAATAGATTTACTTCCTTTACCACCCCTGTTAACCATATATTCTTTAATTTTTCCGAGCTTATATTTAAACTCAGTCGAATTAAACGGAAGAACGATAGGCCTGTCTTGAAGCTTTTGATTAGTCTTCATCATAAACTGAATAAATTTATAATGATAATCAGACGGAAGTTTTTGCGCTGCATTAAGAAGTTCTTTGAATATAGGAGCCTGTTTTTTTCTTAACCTTTTTTGATATTTAGGTGCAATTGTCTGCAAAATCTCGGCCATAGACTTATCAGGATAAATCAAAGACTGTTCCTGCAGTATTTCAAATACACGTTTTTCCATTCCGGAAAGGCTTTCTTTATAAGGTTCCAAAAACTTTAGAGATTCAACTGCCGGAGCATGAAGTTTTCTTGAATCAAAAAGTCCGGATATTGATTTAGGATCAATCATTTTTTTGCCGGTATACATACAGGGCAGTCCGTATTGAAACAAAATTCTTAAGGGTTTTGAATTTGCAATAGCACCGAAGGAAGGGTTATAATTGACCAAATCCGTATAATAATACATGTTATTTTGAATCTTAGGAAATATTTTTGGAACATCTTTTTCCGGTCGGTTGTACCGGTATGGACTCTTTACCCCGTAAGCTATATTTATAGCCTCTATCTTCATAATACCCCTTATCTGTATTTATAATATCAGATTTTAAGAATCATGAAAAGTTAATTTTTTATTTCAGCATCAAAAGTTTTTTCTGCCATATCAGCCCAGTATCCTTTAATTATATTACCATATAAGATCTCCAGCATTTTTGTCATCTTAATAATTTTCTTATCATCTTTATTATATTTACTGACTATTTTACAAGCATGTCTGTTTATACAGTGCAAACAATTATAGTTTGCAAGGAGACACTCTTGCTGCTGCTTGGAAATGAATCCGTTTTTCTTTACCCAGAGTTTTCGTGCAAGAATTCTCTCTTTCCTTATCTCACTAAGCGGAATTGCATAATTATCCATATATCGTGCAAATTCTCTTCTAAAAACTTCCTCATCTATAATCGTTAAACATTTTCTTTTAATTAAACCGGTACTGCTAATATTCTTAGGACACGGCAGAAATATTTCAGCAAGCTTTACAACAGATCTTACATCAAAATCCCACCTGCCGCGCTCATAATCTCTGACCATTTTGTCATAATAATACTTATAATCCAGATTTTCATACATTGACTTCACAACATGCCTGAGTGAAATTGCCATATTACCCCTCTCCTATAATTTATTTTTATACAATATATTGATTGGATATATAATTTTATCAACTTTTTATAGTTAATGCAATTATTATTTTTATTTTAAATAAATTCATTTGCAAAAAAGTAAGAATTAAAATAAAATAAGTATGTGGGGTACAAGTTGGATCATTATATCAAGTCTTTACCATATGAATTAGAATTAACATCGAGGGTATTGCATGAAGCAGCCAGATGTTTTTTTGAGCAGAATAAATACCCAATATCACAAGAAGAATTTATTATCTTGGATTGTTTAACAATGTACCCTGACATAATCCAGATAGAACTGGCAAAGTTAATCTTAAAAGGAAGAGCTCATACAGGAAAATTCTTAAAATCACTGGAGGGTAAAAAACTTATAGAAAGATGTCCCGCAAAATCCGGAGCTAAAATTATTATGAAAATTTCAATTACTCCTGAAGGACATGATGTATATAAGCAGATAAGTGAATCCCTTGATAAACATATCAAAGAATCAAGCTGCGACGTAGAGATTGAAAAAGTTAAAGATGTCATAAAAATTCTGCAATCTATAAGAGAAAAAACTATGCTTCGGTATAATGTGAAATTTGACTAAACTATTTTCCTCTTGAAAAAAAAGTATGTATATGGTTTAATTTTCCGTAGATATTTCTACAGGTAGAAAAAGGAACATGTTGTGACTGAAACAATATCATCAGAAGAGTGGAAGTTTAAAATAAATCCCTGGATAACCATGATACCAATCATGCTCTCCATATTTATGTTTGCGTTGGATGAAACTATTTCTAACGTAGCTCTTCCTTATATGGCAGGAACTTTTTCTATCAGTCATAATGAATCAACCTGGATTATCACAAGTTATTTGGTAGCAAGCGGTATTACAATTCCTGCAGTTGATTTTTTCAGTAAATTAATAGGCAGAAAACAGTACTTTATGTTTAGCATTGTTGTCTTTACACTGGCATCTATACTTTGCGGCATGTCAAACTCTATGGCAATGATGCTGTTTTCAAGAGCATTACAAGGTATAGGCGGCGGTGGAATTATGCCTATTGCGCAAGCAATGATTTTTGAAATTTTTCCAAAAGAAAAACTTCCGACTGCAATGGCAATATTTGGTCTGGGAGTAGTTATGGCACCAATTATGGGTCCGGCACTCGGCGGATGGATTACAGAGAACTGGTCATGGCCGTTTATTTATTTTATAAATATACCATTCGGTATAATTGCACTACATCTTACACATTTGTATGTTGAAGAACCTCCTTATTCAAAGAAACAAAAAAATGTTACAATGGATGCCTCCGGATTTACATTTTTAGCTTTATGGCTTTTAACATTGCAGGTAGTACTGGATAAAGGTAATGATGCCGACTGGTTTAACGCACCTTGGATATGTAAATTATTTACGGTATCTGTTATATGCTGCATCGCATTTTTCTATATTCAGTTAAAAAAAGGAAAGACAAAAACAGCTTTAATCGACCTATCCATTCTTAAGAACCATAACTTTTTAATTGGCACTATGGGGCAGGTAGTTTTAATGGGCGTAATGATGGCATCGGCATCTATACTTCCTTCAATGCTTCAATCCCTATTAGGATATACCGCCTTCTTAAGCGGGTTATCTATGGTACCCCGCGGAGCTGGTTGTCTTATAGCATCAATACTTTGCGGAGTTCTGGTAACTAAAATCGGTATAAAACCTGTTACGGTTATTGGCTTAGTTATTCTGGCAGCAGGGGGACTGCTTTTTGGAGAAATCAATACTTCAATATCCTTGGCAAGTATCGCAATACCAAATTTCACCTTCGGATTAGGCATGATTATGGCAATGGTTCCGCTATCAAATATATCCTGCTCAACCCTGCCAAAAGAATCCCAGACAAATGCAGCAGGTCTTCAAAACTTGTTGAAAAACACTGGTGCCGCTATAGGTACATCTATTGCAACTACAATGATTACAAGATTTTCGCAAGTTCACCAAATGATGATGATCAAATTTTTGACAGATACAAATCAGGTTTATACGGAAAAACTCAGTGCAATGGCTTCTGCATTCATGAGTCAGGTTGATTCGTTTACTGCAACATATATGGGACAGGCTCAGCTTTATAATTCTTTGAGACAGCAGGCTACCTTATGGGGATACGTAGAAACCTTCAGATACTTTGCAGTTGCTGCAATATTTATCATTCCGTTTGTTTACTTCCTTAATGAAGGCCGGAGGAAAAATAATAATCCTGCGACAGCCGAAGTTACTGTAGATTCTTAAAGATGAAAGATATTTTCTTATTGATTGAAAATAATTAGCAAATTTTTATATTCACATGTTTTATAACCGGCATGGACAATCTTTCATTTAAATCAAATATACGTCTCGTCTCGCCGACAGAATTCGGAAGAGTAGCCGGCGCCATCAATAAGAAAAAATTTGTCGATTACCCATGGACCATAAAACAAAGTGTTCTTGCAGCAAAAGCATATACAACTGGCGTTTATGACTGTACCATTTGCGGCATAACAGACGGACAGCAGGTATTATTGAATCATATATGCCCGACGAATCCTCAAAACAGCAACTTCCAACGAATAGCAGATTTTATAAAAAATAAAATCAATTTGGATAATCCTGACCTGCAAGCTTTTATCCTCGGTTCAAAATCATACTTAAGTGCAAGTCCTAACAGTACGGCACTGTTCGATAAATTAGCTAATCTTATACAGGAATTAAAAATTCCTTGTTCACTGTTTAAAGGCGGTCCGTTTAGAAATGACGTAGCTTATTCTTCAAGAAAGGACGAATGGATAATTTCAAACACTGAAATAAATGAAAATTATAAAAAGAATTTTAGAACACCTAAAGAAATGTTTGATACAATTTTTGATCAGATAGAAGTTTCCGAACTGGATGAACTCTCTTTCTAAAAGGACTCTCGAGATTTTAAATAGTAAAAAAGGTTTGACTTTATAAGTCAAACCTTTTTTATACTACTATATTGAAATTAAAAAGTAATGTGTAATTCATCCTCATTATCATTAAAGATAAATGTTACAGACTGAACCTTATCCATATCTAAACCAGTTGCTAAAATCCTTATTGTATCGCCCGGTTTTAAATTATAATTTTTCGGGAAATCATATAAGTAAGGAGTTTTTTCCATATCTCCACGTATTCCGTTGTATTCTGCTACAAACGGAATATAAGCCTGCCAATACTTTAGATATCGAGCGTTTACACGTGTCCAGTGGCTTTTTCTTGTAATATTTTTATTAGCATGATATTCCGAATCAACACCCTTTAAAAATAAATCTTTTTCAGTATTATTAGTAATTATATATTCATATGGATTACCTTCTTTATATGAATACTTGAATTTAAACATATTTTTTTCTATTTTAATCCCATCCTTATCATATGTATCACTGAACACCTTTTCCAAATTTATAGACTCATCATATTTTTTATAAGGATTGGTATTAAACCAAGTATCAACAGCTGCAAAAGAGGGCGCTGCAACAAATGCAATCAGAGCCAATAATAAAATCTTTTTCATTCAGAACCTCCTTTTTAAGAATACTATCTTCTATAAATTGTCTCTTTATTAAACCATAATAATCTGATTTTTTCTATTGCTGCGTTTATTCTATAATATTTTCGGCACGAATTATATTGCAAAAACAAATCTCTTATAATACTATATAGCTGTGTGTGATATTAAGGAGGTCTTTTTATGAACATTTCACCAATTAATTATCAGGGGAAAAGCAGTTATGCCGCTCCTTTTAAGGCAAATTTATTTGTCGATAAATCTGTCCAAAAAGTTATTGAACCGAACAAAGAAAATTTTTTAAATGCTGCTAAAAAATTTGACGGATGGCTTAAAAATGACAAAGGGTACGTAAATAAAACATTAACTATTAGGAAAAATTCATCATTAGTTCCGGGGGTAGCATTAGAACGCACTGAAGAGAGTTTATCCTATGCATATCCATTTGAAGAATCAGGATATCCGGTAAAAAAACTGGTAAAAAAATATGAAGACTTAGAATTCGAGATAGGAGACAAGAAGTGCGGTTTTTGGTTTGATCCGGCTTCCGGTGTTGAAAAACTATTATCGGATTTTAAAAATATGTTTGACCATTTACAGAAAGGCTAACTATTAAGCATATAAATAATGCACAAGACATATAATATTAAAAGCCCGAAACCTTTATGGCTCGGGCTTTTTAAATGGAGGAGGAGGTGGGATTCGAACCCACGGTACGCTCGCACGTACGACGGTTTTCAAGACCGCTCCAATCAACCGCTCTGGCACTCCTCCGAAGTGCATTCTTCGGTTTGCTTATTTATAATAACTAAAACATAACTGATTGTAAAGAGTTTTTTATTCCCTGTTTTTATTATATAATTATTCTAGAGGGGATTTATGTTTGATTATATAAAAGGTTTTTTAACTGACAAAAGAAAGACTTCTAAAGGAACCTTTGTAACAATAGAAGTTTCAGGACTCGGATATATGTTTGAAGTCACAGAAAAAGATTTCTCAACTGTTACTCCATCTGAAGAAGAAAAACAAAAATTTTACCTCACGCTTATACACAGAGAAGATATTATGACTCTTTACGGATTCTCAACCAAAGAAACCAGAGATATTTTTCAAATTCTTCTCTCCGTTTCAGGTGTCGGAGCAAAAATGGCTCTTGCCTTGCTTAATGAATTTGATACCTGCGATTTAATTTCTTTTGTCATCGATGGCAACTATAAAGAACTGACCCGGGCAAAAGGTGTCGGACCAAAGCTTGCACAGAAAATTATTCTTGAGCTTAAAGATAAGCTAATGAAAACAGAATTACCGAGAGCTTCGTCTTCGACTCTGCCGCAGACACCAGCTTTAAGCGATACTCAGGCTATTCTTCTTTCTCTCGGGTACGAGGATAAAGAAATTGAAGATGCGTTAAACAAGGTCATTAAAACCATTGATGACAGCTCAAATCCGGAAGAAATTCTAAGAAAAGCGCTTACATGTCTTTCTATGTAAAATATTGTAAATATTATGGCAAATTTTATTTTCAGGAATTTTAATATCATTGAAAAAGGTTTAATATATGAACTTAAATATTCCGAAAATTAATTTTAATATCCAAAATCCAGCCTTTAAAGCAGTCCGTCCTAATTATACACAAACACCGTCATTTAAAGCGGAAGAGTCAAAAGGAGATACTTTTGAGCTTTCAATAGGCTATGTAAATGACACCCACGGGCAAGTTAATAATATGATGAGAATCCTGTCAGGACTTAAAGGCGACATAAAGCTTTCAGGCGGAGATAATGACATCGGGGATGAAAAAAATAAGGCTATCCACCGTGCCACAGCTAAATTCTTAAACCTTGCGGATATTAAAGCTTCTGCATTCGGAAACCATGAACTGGATACAACACAAGCAGATTTTTTAGACACACTAAAATACCTTAAAACCAAGATTCTGGCAGTTAATTTTAATAAACAAGAAGGCTGGAAAGACTTTGAAGACAATTTACCGGAATACGGACGTGCAGCTCTTGATGAAGCGATTAAAGGTTCTATGGTAGTAGAAGTAAAGGGTGAAAAAATCGGCTTAATAGGAACTTGTCCTTTTGATATGTTCGGCAGAACAACCCACCCTAACTATCATAAAGATTGTTATGTGGATGAATTGGATGACACAATAGAACTCATTCAGGAAGAAATTGAAAAACTAAAAGAACAAGGTATAAACAAAATTATCCTTCTATCCCACCTCGGACACTCCAATGACATTGCTGTTGCTCAGGAAACAGAAGGTATTGATGTTATAGTCAGCGGACACACACATGAACTTTTAAAAGATATAAAAGAAGGAGAAAACCTCTTCTATTCTAAAAACGGAGATCCGGTAATAATGACCGAAGCCGGCCGCGACGGAGCATATTTTGGACAGTTGAATCTTACTTTTGATAAAGATGGTGTAATCAAAAAAGCCCAAAATAATCTTGGTGAAACAAGAAAATTCTATAAAAACATGGTTCATCAGTATATTTTTGATGAGATTTTGGGTAAACCTGAAAAAGTAGGATATATCAAGCAAGCGCCGCCGCCTCCAACCTCACTTATTCAAGAAAACCCGCATGCCAACTTTGTTTGTGATGCAATGAAACATATTACAAACGCTGAAATCGCAGTATGGAATAATGCAGGAATCAGAAACTTTTTCCACGAAGGTTTAATTGATTCCAGAGATATTAAAGACATTGCTCCGTTCCTCGACAGAATAAGTGTTGCCTATGTATCAGAAAAAGCTCTTGTAGAACTTTTTGAAGATGCGGTAGAAGAAACTTATGAGAATGCTAAAAAAGGTTACAAACCAGGTCTGTTTGCCGTATCAGGACTTAAGTACGGAGTAGACACAAAAGAAGGAGAATTAACTTTCCTTACATATATAGATAAAGATGGGAAAGAAATTCCGATAGATATTGAAAATCCGCGGGAAGATAAAATGTACAAACTTGCTACTGACGAATTCATTATGTCAGCAGGAGCAGATTTCCCTGTTTTAGCAGAACCGCAAGATTGTTTAAAGATTTATCCTTACGACAAAGATGTTATGACCTGCGATTACATAAAAGAACTCAACAGACCTATTGTTATCAATCAAACAGGCAGAATTATTTTTGAATAATCTCCATAATAGCCTTAGGTAAATAATTAGGCAGTTCGGATGCAAGAACGGAATATTCCGTTAATTCTTCAGATGCAATTTCTCCGGCTCTTGAATGTAAATATACCCCGAGTTTTACAGCTTCAAAAAGCGGCATTTTCTGCGCAAGAAGTCCGGCAATAATACCGGCAAGAACATCTCCTGAACCGGCTTTGGCAAGAGCTGAATTACCATGTGTATTTATAAAAATATTTTCGCCTTCGCAAATTATTGTTCTGTGTGTTTTTAAAACTGCAACACACCCGAATTTTTGAGACAATCTTTTTGCACTTTCTTCCAAATTTCCCAGAATCTCCGGCAAATTTATCCCCAAAAGCCTTGCCGCTTCAAGAGGATGCGGGGTTATTACCGTATTTTTAGGGAGTTTAATGCTCATTCCGCTTAAAATATTCAGCCCGTCAGCATCAATTACCATCGGAACTTGAGTGCTGCTTAATTTATTAATAACTTTTTTGAATAAATCACGGGATTTTTTCTCTAACCCTAAGCCGCAGCCAATAAGCACTACCGAAAAGTCATTAATTTGTTTTAACCCTTCTTTTCTTTCAAGGTAGACAGCTTCCGGCAGCATAGCAGAAACCGCACGGATTATATTTTCTTCAGTTGCAAGTGCTGCGAATCCGCCGCCGGTTTTTAGAATACTTACAGTCGATAAATACGCAGCCCCGATATAATTTCTGGAACCTGAAAAATTCAAAACCTTACCAAAAGTTCCTTTATTTGAATTCTGTTCCCTATCAGGCATTTTGTATTCTGTCATAAGATTTACCCCCGCCCTCTCCATCGGAGAGAGAATAAACTATAATCCTATTTGTCTTATAATTTCGTAAGCAACGATTGCAACCGAGTTAGAAAGATTAAGACTTCTTTGACCTTCTTTCATCGGAATTGTAAGTGCAGTATCTTTTTTAACATACTCTTCCGGAAGTCCTCTTGTTTCAGGGCCGAAAACAATAAAATCACCCTCTTTAAACTCTATATCCGTATATTTTTTCTTAGTTTTAGTGGTCAGATAATAAAAATTACCATTAGGAAATTCATTAAACAACTCCTCCATGGAGTTAACTTTATGTAAATCTACACTATCCCAGTAGTCTAACCCTGCCCGTTTTGTGTATTTGCTTGAAAGCGAAAACCCGAGTTTTCCGACAAGATATAAAGAAGCCCCGGTACAAGCGCAAAGCCTCGCAATATTTCCGGTATTTTGCGGAATTTCCGGCTCATACAAAACGATATTGAGCTTAGGCATTTTCTTTATTATCTCCGTTTTTCGGTTCAAATAAATATTTTGCTTCAATAACAACAGGCAAGCCTCGAACCACACAGAACACAATAGCAAATACCGCAGCCCAGAAACCGACAGTGCCGACAATTTCTCTATGCGGACATACAGGAACCTGCGCCGTAATAATTAACACAAAAGCAAGTACTTTAGCAACAGCATAGCTGATTCTCATAAATTTAGAACTTGTAATAAACACGCAAACAGGATTTTTCTGCATGCTAGTTTTTCCAAAAGCAGTCATTCCCTGCTCCATAGCAGCACTTCTTATTGTATCAGTGATAAATCCTCTTGTAATTGCAATAAGCGGGAACAAAATATTAAGCCATCCCATTACTGCAAATAATATCCAATAAGTATTCTCTACAATTCTATCGCCCATTATATCCAGAAGAGCGCCGAATTTTGACTCTTCATTGAATTTTCTTGCGACATAGCCGTCAACACCGTCAAGAGCAAAAGCAATAATAGTAAGAATTAAAGCCCAGATGTAAGCAATCGCGTTACCCTGGCAGGTGTATATTAAATACACCGCAAAAAACATTACTATCACTCTGAATATTGAAATAAAATTAGCCATACTTTATCCTTTTTAACCTTTATCCCTTTGCATTTACCCCTTCACCCGCAAATAATTGTTCCCGGGAATTAAACTTTCATTCTGGAAAGTGCAAAGTCTCTTTTGTTCAAATCTTCAAGCTTAGATCCGAGCATTATTTTTTCCGCTTCTTCCAGAATACTTACAACGGTATAGCCGTTTTCTCCGTCTGAACGTGCTTTATGACCTGATGCACAACAATTTAAGAAGTGCTGGCACTCTAACTTAAGCGGTTCAATTTCAAGATAATCAAGCGGATAATTCTGAGTATTTGCCGGTATAAAGTTATCATAAACTTTAAGCTTATCCGTCGGAGCGGTATCGTCAAATACTGCTGTCGCTTTAGTTCCTCTGACAAGAAGAGTTACACGTTTTTGCGGAGTTATCCAGCTGTCGGAAATATGAGCGATAAGTCCGTCTTCAAACTCAACTCCGATATGAGTTATATCCATAATAGCATTCTTTTCGGAAGAACAGCCGATCGCGGAAATAACTTTAACAGGATTTTTTCCTGTAACATATGCAATCATTGAAACATCATGAGGAGCCAAATCCCACATAACGCTTCTGTCATTCTTGTGATAATTTACATTTAATCTGTCGCTTTGTGCGTAAACAAGTTCACCCAAAGCTCCTTCTTCAATAAGCATCTTAAGCCTGTTAACAGCAGGATGGTATAAAAGAAGGTGTCCTACCATTAAGATTAAACCTTTTTCTTCAGCCAATTCAGTTAAGACTTTTGCCTCTTCTGCAACAGTTGATATAGGTTTTTCAACATAAACATTTTTACCTGCTTCAAGCATAGCCTTAACCATCTTAAAGTGAGTATGGCTCGGAGTTACAACGGCAACCCCGGTAATTGAATCATCATTTATAATATCATTAAAATCTTTGGTTACTTTTACACCCGGATACTGTTCTTTTACCGTGTTTAATGATTCATCATCCAAATCACAAACAATATCAAGAACATTCAGGTTATAAAAATTACGGACAATATTTCGTCCCCACATCCCAAAACCGATTACAGCAACTTTTTGTTCTTTCATACCTTCTTATTTCCTTCTTAATAAGGATATTATATTACAATCGAGGTTTCCAGTAAAGTAGAGTGATATTAAGATTAGATAAAATTAAAAAATTAATATATAAAAGAGGAATAGTTAAACAAATTTTTCCTGATATAATTATCATATGGGTGACAGATTTGTAGAAGTTTATGCAGGAGCTTATGCCAGCGGTAAATCAGAAACTGCCTTAAACAGAGCTTTGCAGTTTTCAAAAAACGGAGAAAAAATTACCCTTGTTGATCTGGATACAGTAGAACCGGCTTACACCTTAAGACCGATTGCAGCTGAACTTGAAAAACAGGGCGTGAGTGTCATAACCCAGCCTGACAGTTTCGGATTGGGTGAAGCCGCAAGCTACATTACACCTATGCAAATGAACTGTCTGTCTTCTGACGGAAATATAATTATTGATGTCGGATATGGCGCAGGCGGACTTGATATTCTTGATATTATAACAGGAATTGAAAAAGAAAATAATTTAAAAATCTATATAGTGATTAACACCGCAAAATTTGAAACTTCTGATAAAGAAAGTATTCTTGAATACCTCGATTTCTCTAAGGGCAGCGTAAAAAAAGACTGGAAAAAATTTTCCGGAATTATATCAAATACACATTTAGGAGATGAAACAACGGCAGAGGATGTTATAATAGGCTATCAAAAGCTCAAGGAAGCCGCAGAAGAAGCAAAACTTCCAATAGTCGCAATCGGAATAGATAAAAAACTGGAATCAGAATTTTCAAAACAATATGACGGGGTAGATATCTGGATCTATGACAGAATGATGCCAAATGCTCTATGGTAAGTTTTAAATCTTGAGGGCGGGTTTTGAAATCAAAACCCGCCCTCAAGTTATTTTACCTCCCCTAATAGGTAACCTATTTTTGAATATCTTTTACAGATAATGCGATTCTGTGTTCTTTTGGTGTGAATTTTTTGATTAATACATCAACTTCAGAACCTACTTTGAACATATTGAACGGATTAACATTCTCGTCAGACATTTCTGAAACAGGAAGAAGAGCTTCAACGCCAGGGAAAATGTTAATAAATGCACCAAAAGTAGTAACTTTATTTACAGTTCCTTTTACAACCTGACCTTCTTCAAACTGTCCTTCAATCTGCTGCCAAGGATTTTCGCCCATTCTCTTAAGTGATAATGAAATTCTCTTAAGTTCGTGATCAATTTTGATAATTTTAACTTCAATTGTGTCACCGAGAGTTAAAACATCAGAAGGGTGTTTAATTCTCTGCCAAGAAATTTCAGAGATCGGAAGAAGTCCGTCGATACCGTTGATATCAACAAATGCCCCGAAATCTGTAATTCTTACGACATTACCTGATACAACCTGATCTTCTTCAAGAGAAGAAAGAACGTTATCAACAACCTGATCTCTCTGTTCGGCAACTGCCTGACGTTGAGAAAGGATAAGTTTATTTTTCTTAG
Organism: Candidatus Gastranaerophilales bacterium; assembly: GCA_944326125.1. GTDB lineage: Bacteria > Cyanobacteriota > Vampirovibrionia > Gastranaerophilales > Gastranaerophilaceae > CAG-196. The sequence continues at coordinate 34,121 of CALVCR010000094.1, forward strand.
GATCAGCTTCAAGAACTTTAACTTCGATTTTCTGATCAATAAGACCGTCAAACGGAGTGCCGGTTCTGAGTTGAGATGAAGGGATGAAACCTTTAAGATCTGCAACATCAACTAAAACACCGCCTTTAACAGTTGAAACAACTTTCGCAAGGATTGTATCGCCTTGTATTTTAGCATCATTTAATTGAGCCCAAGCTTGAGCAAATGCTATTCTCTTAAGAGATAACTGCATCGGATCTTCGTTGTTTTCTTCTTTTAACACGTAGAATTCTCTTGTGTCACCAATTTCAAGTTCTTCCACATCGCTTGAAAGTTCTTTATTTGACAGAACTGCTTCCATTTTTGCGCCTTTAACGCTTACAAGATAACTGTCAGATTCTTTTTTAATAACAGTTCCTTCTACAATATCAGCAACGCTGTTTGATTTAGCAAAACTTTCTTCAAGTAATAATTCAAACTCATCACGAGTTTTTTCTGCTGTTGTCATATTATATTCCTCCTTTTATTTTTTCTATGACTTTATCAATAATTACCTGCGGAGTCGAAGCCCCTGCGGTAATTCCTATATTTTTTACGTCTTTAAACAAATCTTTATATTCTTCAAGTTCATTATCATTTTCTATATGAATTGTTTTGGTAAAATCTTTTAAAATTTCTGCAAGATGGGTTGTGTTTGCACTCTTTTTAGAGCCGACAACCACCATTAAATCACTTTCTTTAGCCAGTTCTTTAGCCTCTTTTTGTCTCATGGAAGTAGACTGGCATATAGTATTATAAATAAGAACCTCTTTAGCCAGAGTATTCAGGTAATTTACGATAAGGTTAAGGGAAGACACCATTTGTGTAGTCTGAACTACAACACCGACTTTTCTATGAGCCTTTATAGCTGCTTCGTATTTTTCAAGCTCTTCTATAGTAGTTGCCACAACAACATTTTTTGAATACAAATCAGCATTTGCCTTAATAGCCATAACTTCGGGATGGTTAGGTTTACCCACAATAACTACAAAGTAATCATTTTGAGCAAGCTCAATTGCTCTTTGCTGAACCTTTTTAACGTCAGGACAGGTTAAATCCACCACTTCAAATCCGGCATTTTTAATTCTTTCAAAAACCTCCGGAGATTCTCCGTGGCTTCTGATTATACAAATTCCGTTTCCTTTTTCCGGAATTTCATAAATTGTTCTAATGCCAAGATTTTCAAGCTCATGAATAACATCAGTATTATGAATAAGCTCACCCAGAATATAAATATTTTTATCAGGGTTTTCATCTTTTAATTTTTTTGCAGTTTCTACGGCTCTTTTGACTCCGTAACAGAATCCCGCAAATTTGGCTAGTTTAATATTTGGATTATTCAAAAAATTTAAATCACTTTCTTGAGTGGACTAGAGGATTTTTCCTCCGTAAGAATATTAAACCGAAAACAAGAAAAAAAGTAAAGTTATAAGAATTAATTCGCTAAAAATGTCTCTTTTTCGGATTTAAAAGCATTTCCGCAAGTTTGTCAGCACCCGCAAAATTCCTTTTTCTAAGCTTCAAAGCCGCACGTTCTTTATTATATTCTACAAACCTGTGCTCAAAAGAATATCTTCCGTGAACTACAGTCATAATAAGATAGCAGGACTTCGGTTCAGGAGTAAATGGTCTTCCAACACTGCCTGCATTAACAACGGTCTTTTTGCTTCTTGTCTGGAAGCCGCAAGGGATATGAGTATGTCCGCACAATACAACATCAGCATCGACATTTATAAGCATTTTTTCTATTTCTTCCATTGGAGTATCAGGAAGAATATCTTCGTTGTTTCTTCTCGGTGAACCATGGACAAGTAAAATTTTAACACCTTCTTCTTCAACTTCAAGCTGGATAGGAAGATTTTTCAAAAAGCTTCTTTGAATATGGTTTATCCCGAAAAAGTCATGCTTCATAGCCTCTGCCATTACCGGAGCTTTTTTCTTAACATACTCGTAATCATCATCCGAATAATTTGCAATCATTGAATCAGTATTTCCCTGAATCATTTTATAATTCGGATCCAGCTGATATTTAGCAAAATAATCTATAGCGGCATAAGGTTCAGGCCCGGCCATAGCATAATCTCCAAGGACAAATATTTTATAGCAATTCTGTGATTTTATATCTTCCATAACAGCTTCCAGAGCTTCCATATTTCCGTGAATATCAGAAATTACCGCTATTTTCATATTTTCTCTCCTTAAAAAATTTTTAGTAGTACAATAATTTTAT
>CALVCR010000095.1 GCA_944326125.1 Candidatus Gastranaerophilales bacterium
AAATAATAGGCCCTGTAGGCCCTACAACATCTGCCAGAATGGATAAATATTGTGACTTGTTATACAAACAAGGGCTTATTGCAACTATAGGTAAAGGTGAACGTTCACCAGAGACTGTCGATTCAATGTTAAAATACAACGGGAGATATTTAGTTGCACAGGGTGGAATCTCTTGTATTCTGGCAAAATGCGTAAAAAAAACAGAAGTAATAGCTTTTGAAGAACTAGGAACAGAGGCTGTAAGAAAGCTTTATGTTGAAGACTTGCCGCTAACTGTTTGCTTGTGAATAATATATAACTATTTAAACTAACAAAAAAATTTATTTAGAATTTTTTTGTTAATATGAAAATTCTAAATACCATATCTTTATATCATCCTAATATTAAGTATCAAAATAATACAAATAAACAAACGAAACATAGCAGACTGCATTTTGATACTATATCATTTGGTGCTCTAAATAAAGAATTTATAAAGCTTTCCACATACGAAAAGATATTGTATAAATTTCAAAAACTAAAAGCAAGTATACTTGGCTGCTCTGATAAGGCGTCAAGCTATAATCTGGATTTTTTTGAAGGCATACAGGAAGGAATAAAGGTCTTTGACGGACTTTCTTTAAAGGATATATCTTTTATCGGAGAAAATTTACACACTATTGCCGTAAAACAGGGCTGCTATTCAAGGTGTATTCATTGTTATGCACAAGCTAAAAAGCCGTTAGAAAGCAAGAAGAATAATAATATAATTAATACAATACTTTTTGAAGATTTAAAAGCATTAGTTCAGGGATTCAGGACACTGGAAAAACGTACCGGTTTGAGTTTTATATCTGAAAAAATGCAAGATAATTATAAAGCGCTTGTATATGATGCGGATTGTATAGATATAGCTATTAAAGATTTAAAAGGCAATGTGTATGAATTTCCGGAACTTGCAAATATGATATATAAGACGTTACACCAAAAATGTGTATTTGATACTTCTGGATGGAATCCGCGTAATATCAGACTTCAACAAAGAGCAGAACGCATTGCGGAGTATTATTCAAAACATAAAGACAGCTTATATCAGTTTAATATTTCAATTAATCCTTTTCATTCCATTTATACTAAAGCTCTGGAAATGCAAAAACAATGCAAAATAGAAACTTCTGAAATGCTTTATAACTGTTATGTTGAAAGAATAGCAAATGCAATATTTACATTTATTCCTGTATGTAAAAATTACAATTTTGGATTGATTATAAGAGCATTTTCCGAAAACATAGATGGTACAGAGGGATTTAATACGCTTGCCATAAAGCAAATATTAAATGATATCTATATTAATCTATATAATAAGTGTAAAAATGATTTGCAGACAAACAAAAGTAAGGTTAAGTCTCAAAAGCAATTGCAACTTATTCTGGAAAAGATTAAAGCAGATATGTCTAATATAGATACAAACATTATTTTTACAGATAATTTAGAAAAACGATTAAAATTAAAAAGTCCAAAAAACAATAGTTGTAATGAAATTGATCGTCTGATTATACAGAGAGATGAGGCTGATGAACGGTATATTGCATTAAAAAATAATAAAAGAATAAAAAATTTTAATACTAAATATTATAAAGTAATAGATGTAACAGGAAAAGTTTATTTATCTGACAATTATCGGGTAATTCCAACAAAATTAAAGCTTAATTTTATAAATAAAGATAAAATGGCTGACACATTTCATCCTTTGCCTGAAGATTTAATAAATATATAAAATAATTACAAAAAGAAGAGCATCCAGGATTAGGAGCTCTTCTTTTGTGCTAATTATTACTAAACTAATTAATTCTCTGGAACATATAACCTATTCCGCGTGCTGTAAGAATTAATTCAGGATTTGCGGGATCAGTTTCGAGTTTTGAACGCAATCTTGAAATATGAACGTCCACAACCCTTGTATCAATGCGATGATCCGGCGGATAAGCCCATACATATTGAAGGATTTCATTTCTTGAATATGCCTGACCTGAGTTGTTAACCAGCAGTTCAAGAAGGCTGAATTCCATACCGGTAAGTCTGATACGTTCATTCTTTCTGAATACCTGCCTTCTTGCTGTGTCGATTTTTATATTACCCGTTGTTATAACATTTTTAGTTACTTTACCTGTAGATGGTGCTATTTCTCTGTTTGTTGCACGTCTTAAAACTGATTTTACGCGGGCTTCAAGTTCTTTCGGGCTGAATGGTTTAACAACATAATCATCAGCACCTAATTCTAAGCCCGTAATTCTTTCTGAAACATCTCCTAGTGCTGTAAGAATAATAATAGGAACATCAGATGTTCTTCTTATTTCTCTGCAAACGCCGTAGCCGTCCATTTTGGGCATCATGACGTCTAAAACGACTAAGTCCGGATTCTCCTTATTAAAAACAGCAACTGCTTCTTCTCCGTCCGCTGCAGTTACTATGTCATAACCTATCATACTTAATCTTGTTTCAAGAATTCTTCTGATACTTGCTTCATCATCAGCAATAAGTATCTTTTGTTTTGCTTCTGCCTGTTCATTAGCTTCAGTATTTGGACACATGTTAAAAACCTATCTTTCTTTACCCT
>CALVCR010000096.1 GCA_944326125.1 Candidatus Gastranaerophilales bacterium
TTACATCAATATCGCATCCGTCCTCGCAAACATCAGTCAATATGGTTGCAGTATTGTCTTTGAACTGTAAAACTCCGCCCATTGTTGCAAAGTATTTTACTGCGCTGCCGGTTTTAGCCTTTGTAACCCCAATCTCAAGTACGGTTGTTATAGGAATATGATCTTTTAATATACCTATCTGACCGCTTTTTGTCTGGGCGACAATTTCATCGACCTCGCCGTCAAAAACAATTCTTTCATGTGTTATTATCTTTAGTTTCATCTTTTATACCCTTTGGTCGGTGCGCATTTCTTTTAACTACTAACTTTTATTGTTAATTCCCCGCGCACCTCCGGAACAAGTTCCATATTATTAGTTTCATCCTTATACCCTTTGATCGGTGCGCATTTCTTTTAACTACTAACTTTTATTGTTAATTCCCCGCGCACCTCCGGAACAAGTTCCATATTATTAGTTTCATCCTTATACCCTTTGGTCGGTGCGCATTTCTTTTAACTACTAACTTTTATTGTTAATTCCCCGCGCACCTCCGGAACAAGATTCCATATTATTAGTTTCATCCTTATACCCTTTGGTCGGTGCGCATCTCTTTTAACTACTGGCTTTTATTGTTAATTCCCCGTGCACCTCCGGAACAAGTTCCAAGTAGATGAGCACGTTACTAAGCCAACGTTTTAGCTTTTTCAACAGCCTCTTCAATAGTACCAACCATATAGAAAGCTTGTTCAGGAAGATCGTCGTGTTTACCTTCAATAATTTCCTTAAAGCCTCTGATTGTGTCTTCAAGCTTAACGTACTTACCAGGAATACCTGAGAACTGTTCAGCTACGAAGAACGGTTGAGACAAGAATCTTTGAATCTTTCTTGCTCTGTTAACCGTTTCTTTATCTTCATCAGACAATTCATCCATACCGAGAATTGCGATAATATCTTGAAGTTCTTTGTATTTTTGAAGTATTTCAAGAACTTTTCTTGTAACTTCATAGTGCTCTTCACCAATAATATTCGGGTCAAGAACTCTTGAGTTTGAAGCAAGCGGATCAACAGCCGGATAAATACCGAGTGATGCAACTTGTCTTGAAAGTACGGTAGAAGCATCCAGGTGGGAGAATGTTGTAGCAGGAGCCGGGTCGGTCAAGTCATCTGCCGGTACATAGATTGCCTGAACGGAAGTAATTGAACCGTCCTTCGTAGATGTAATTCTTTCCTGCAATTCACCCATTTCAGTACCCAGCGTAGGCTGATAACCTACTGCTGAAGGCATACGGCCTAACAGAGCTGATACTTCAGAACCTGCTTGAGTAAATCTGAAAATGTTATCAATAAACAGAAGTACATCCTGTTTAGAGAAATCTCTGAAATATTCAGCAGCCGTAAGAGCGGAAAGCCCTACTCTCATTCTGGCTCCAGGCGGTTCGTTCATCTGACCGTAAATCAGCGCAACTTTATCAATAACGCCTGATTCTTTCATTTCGTTCCAGAGGTCGTTACCTTCACGGGTTCTTTCACCAACACCGCCGAATACAGATACACCTGAGTGCTCTGATGCAATATTATGGATAAGTTCCATAATCAAAACTGTTTTACCAACACCGGCACCGCCGAACAGACCGATTTTACCACCCTTCTGGTATGGCTGAATAAGGTCGATAGCCTTAATACCGGTTTCTAAGATTTCAATATTTGTATTTTGATCTACAAAGCTTGGAGATTCTCTGTGAATAGGAAGATACTCGTTAGTTTCTACAGGACCCATTTTATCAACAGGTTCGCCGATAACATTAAGGATTCTGCCCAAGATAGGTTTTCCTACCGGAATTTTAATAGGTTCACCGGTATTTACAACCTTCATTCCTCTTTTAAGTCCGTCTGTTGATGACATTGCAACCGTTCTTACTCTGTTTGAACCGAGCATCTGCTGAACTTCCGCAACAACAAAAGATCCGTCTTCATTATAGATTCTTAGAGCGGTATAGATTTCAGGAAGTTCTCCCTGCTGGAATTCAACGTCAATAACCGGACCAATAATCTGAGTAATTAATCCTTCGTTCTTATTCAAAGTCTCCATAAGCTGTTACCTCTTCTTTTATAAGCGGAGTAGCCGACTAATATATCTACCCCCCTTCTCCGAGTTGATTATACAACAGATAAAAGAGTTTTTCAATAAAAAGGTTTTATGCTTCTTCGCAAGGGCATTTCCCGCGTTTAAGCATCTCAATTAACGGCATCAAATATTTTTCTTCCCCTTCGCCTGCGGTTTTTAAAGTATAAAAAGATATCTCAGCCAGTTCTTTGCATATATTTAATATGGAAAATTTGCCAATTTTAGCGTGAATTGCACTTCTTGCAACATTATATCTGAGTTCTTTAATTTCATTTGCCGTATACCTGTTCAAGAGTTCTTCCACTTCTTCAAGCGCTGATTTTGAATACATTATTCCTTTATAAAGAGCCGGAATTGAATACTCCAACCCGCCGCCGACACAGTCATGATTTCTTATCTCTATAAAGTTTCTCAAGCGAACATCCGGAAAATAAAGATTTGTGTGCAATTTCCAATCATCCATAGTCGGAGAAAAACCTTCATAACCTGCATTCATAAATTGCTTGAATGTCATTCTGCCGTTTAAGCTTACTACTTTATCTTCTCTGTTAATAAATATCATAGGCGTATCAAGAAGAAGATTAACATAATCTTTAAAACACATATTTCGATTAAATTCAGTTGCAAACCCGCACCTTTCATTATCAGTATTGAGCCATGCCAGAGCCCTGAAAGATTTATAACCCGTATCAACTCCGCCCCTGATTTTTGAATTGGCATACATTGCGGTTGCAAACGGCATCATAAGATTAGCCAGACGGAATTTCCGCATCCCATCTTCTTCCGACTTATAATCTATTCCTACCTGTATCCCCGCAGTCTCTCTCATCATTACATCAGAAAGTATGCCCCAGAGATAATTTGCCATTACATGGTACCTTTTTTTAGGAATGAGTTTTATATTTTTATATGTCGTCTTTGGAGAAACCCCGAGATTTAGAAGTTTAATTTCAAACTCTTCCAGAATAGGTTTTAAAGCTCTGTCAATTTCTTCAACTCTGTTTTTTAGCTCATGCACCGTCTCTTTCGGCTCTAAACTTAATTCAAACTGACAGCCGGGCTCAAGTGTAATAGTATCATGGAGTTTCTTTAAACCTATTATTTCTTCTTCGTCTAAAATATAATCCCAGTTATCAGATTTTGCAAACTCTCTTAAGAGTTCGCAAATACCAAATTCTCCTTCATACGGTACAACATGATTTCCGAACCTCGTTACAGGAATTCTTTCATACTCTAATCCGATTCTCTGTTCGGTTTTGCACCCTAAAAGGTATTCATCCAAAAGCTGGTTGTATTCCAGACGTTCTTCCGTTTTTACTCCGCAATAACTCACGATTTTCTCCTTATTTAAATTATATCCGAAACATATATGTTAAAAATGTTTTCATAATTCAAATATAAATGAGAATAAGAGTTTTAACATTTAGCTATTTGTATTATTATAAATACCATGACGGACTATTTACAAAGAGCAAAATACTTTAGAACAAAAAAACGCCTCGGACAGAATTTCTTAATTAATCCGGAGGTAATATCCGATATCATTGATTTTTCAGGTCTTACAAAAGAAGATACCGTGCTAGAAATCGGCCCGGGTGTCGGATTTGTCACTGAACAACTGGTTAAGCATGCCGGAAAAGTTATTGCGGTAGAATTAGACGAAGAAGCCATAAAAGAGCTTGAAAAACTCAATTGCGATAATCTGAAAATCATTCACCAAGATATCTTAAAAACTGACCTATCCGAACTCTGTGATGAAAAAATAAAAGTGGTTGCTAATATTCCTTACTATATAACTTCCCCTATTATTGCTCATCTTCTCGGGGAGATAGATGATTTACATAACAAAAACAGAGAAAAAATTACGGATATCATACTGATGGTACAGGAAGAAGTAGCAAGAAGAATTGTTGC
>CALVCR010000097.1 GCA_944326125.1 Candidatus Gastranaerophilales bacterium
ATTACTACAGGTACAAAACTCATCTTTTATTTCCTTTCTACAAATATTAAATGACACCTTAATTATACATTAGACATCCGATTAAACAATAATGAATTTGTATGATATTGGGCATAATATATTATAACACGGAATTAATCTTTTTTACATAAAAAGTATTATTTTGTCTGAAAAACGCCCTCTCCTTACAGGAGAGGGGTGGGATGAGGTGTTAACTGCGAGCGTGTGTCCGGAGACACCATTGCGAGCATAAGAGATTGTGCGCAGCACACCCCCTAAGATGCCCGAAGGGCATTGAAAACAATGCGTGCTTTCTTTTTCTTTTCGTACATTTCTTTTTCCTTGCTTCGCAAATAAAGAAAAAGAAAAGTACAAATGATTAAATTAATATAAAATAATACATTTTATAAAAAAGCCTCTCTTTAGAGAGGCTTTTTTTTATTCTGCTTCAAACATGTCTTTGCCGACAGCGCATAGCGGGCAAACCCAATCAGCCGGCAAATCTTCAAAAGCTGTACCAGGCTGGATTCCGTTATCAGGATCGCCTACTGCCGGATCATATTCATAATGGCAAACTGTGCAAACATATTTTTTCATAGTGTTCCTCCTTATTTTATATTTATATTAAACTATAATTCTAAAGAATTTACTATTGTATTTACAACATTTTCAAGTTCGTCAATCTGGCTATCTTTTAGCGTAGATTTTATACAAAGTCCCGGTTCTAAAAACTCAGTCCCCTTAAGCCCTTCCAGAAGTTTCTTCATTTGCCCCCCGCATACCGGAGCCCAGGAACCGTTTTCAATAAGAGAAATCTTTCTGTTCTGAAGGTTATGATCTGTTAAAATATGGAGGAAATTCTGCATTGATTCAAAGATTCCGCCGTTATACGTTGTGGTTCCGAATACCAGGTTTGAATATTTAAAGCATTCTGAAAGCACCTTTGAATAATGCGTGTATGATAAATCATACATTTTTATATCCTTAACCCCTCTATCTGCAAGCATTCCGGCAAGAATGTTTAAAGCATTCTCTGTACCGCCGTAAACAGATGAGTAAGCAATTACAACTCCTCGTTCTTCAGGTGTATAGCTTGACCACTTATTATATTTTTCTATAAAGAAATCTTTATTTTCTTTTATAATAAGACCATGGAGAGGACAAATTATATTAACCTCAAGACCGGCAACTTTTTTGAGAAGCATTTGCACCTGAAGTCCGTATTTCCCTACAATATTGGTATAATACCTTCTTGCCTCATCAAGATAGTCTCTTTTCCAATTAACCTCGTCATCAAAAAGATTCCCGTTAATTGCCCCGAAAGAGCCAAACGCGTCAGCAGAGAAAAGGATCTTATTAGTTTTTTCATAGCTTACCATAACTTCCGGCCAATGAACCATAGGCGCCATATAGAATACAAATTCATGTTTTCCTGTATTAAGGCTTTCTCCCTCTTTTACAAGCATAACTCTCGATTCTGCATCAAAATCAAAGAACTGTTTTATCATATTCAGAGTTTTTTGTGTGCAGACAATTTTCACATCAGGATAAATACTGATAACGTCTTGTAAAAGCGCGCAGTGATCTGGTTCCATATGGTGAACGATTATGTAATCCAGCGTTTTCCCGTCGAGTGCTGCGGCAAGGTTTTCAAAAAACTGTTCTGAACAGTGTTTATCTACAGTATCAAAAAGTACTGTCTTTTCATCGTTTAATAAGTAGGAGTTATACGACATTCCGTCAGGTACAGGGTATGCACTCTCAAAAAGTGCTAATCTCCTGTCGGAACATCCAATATAATATAAATTTTCTTTAATTTCTCTTATATTATTCATTATTCCTCCTTTAATTCCACATATCCGATGTAAGGCAGGTTTCTATAGTATCCGTCATAGTCAAGACCGTATCCGACAAGGAATTTGTCATCCACTTCAAATGCGTAATAGTCAGGATCTATTTCAACTTCTCTTTTTACCTTTTTATCTAAAAGTGAGCAGAATTTCAAGCTCTTTGTTTTAAAGTTGTGTTTAATAAAATCTATAAGGAATTTTGCGGTATGCCCCGTATCAATAATATCTTCAACAATGAGGACATTCTTTTCATTCAAGTCCGGAAGCGAGATATCTACAGCATTGACTTTTCCTGATGATGTAAACTCTGAACCGTAGCTTGAGAGTCTGATAAACTCCATTCTAAGAGGCATTTTTAAATGCTTGGAAAGGTCTACAAGAAACATTACGGAACCTTTTAATACGCATATCAGGTAAAGGATTTCATCTCCGTATTCTTTATTTAATTTATTTCCGAGTTCTGATATTTTTTGCTGTATCAGTTTTTCTTCAAACAAGATATTAAGATCAGTTTCTTTTATCATCATTAGCTCCTATTACCTCAATAACATGCGTAGGAGTATCTTTTACTCCGATTTTATTGCTTAATCCTGCTCCGATTACCCACAAAACTTCTTCATTGTTAGCCAAGAGCAATATATCATCCCTTCTGTGGCGGGAAACGCCTTTAGAATTCATATATTTTTTTAACTTCATGCTTCCTCTCATACCGAAAGGATTTATGATATCACCTTCTCTTCTGGTACGCAGAGTGAGCGGAAATTTTACACCGGATAAGTCAGCATAGACAAAGTTTGCGGCAGATTCCGGAAATACAAATACATCTTTAGGGATATATTTTTTTAGTACAAATAATTTGTCTCCAACTCTATATTTCCCTTCTCCTGTTATAGATATTTCCGGTTTAATTTCTTCGATTGTTTTTTTCTTGTGTGGAATGGTTTCAATAATTTTGTCATCTACATATAGCCATAATGCGGAAGCTAAAGAAAGAGTACTTCCGTTTCTGTGCTCAATATTGTTTTCTATGAATTCAAAGATTTCATTTATTCTTTTTCTGTCATAATCAAGATTAAATCTCTGAATATATTCGTGAATAATTCTGTATTTAACGGGCTCTGAAAGCTTTTTGTATTCAGAGGATAGTATTGAATCTTCACTGTAGAGTTTATCTCTGAATGTGCTCAAGTATTCTTCAATAATCTCGTCATCGCTTCTGGCTACTTCCGCAAGGCTGTTAAGGCTGTCTTTGACAAGCGGATTGATTTTCTCAAGAGCCGGAATGATATTCAGTCTTATGTAGTTTCTGCGATAAGTTGTATCATTATTTGATGAATCCATATTCGGACTCAAATTATTGCTGTCGCAGTAGTCAACAATTTCTGAGCGGCTTATTTTAAGCAAAGGTCTGTAAAAATATCCGCGTTTTTCTGATATGCCTTTTAATCCTATGACTCCTGTTCCTTTAATTACTCTATATAAGACGGTTTCTGCGTTATCGTCTTTGTTATGGGCAGTAAAGACCGCGTCCGCATCGTATTCTTCATAAGCTTCTTCAAAAAACTCATAGCGGGCTTTTCTTGCATCAGCTTCAGTCTTTTTTAATCCTGCCGGAGCATTCTGGGTATAGAATTCAAACCCTCTGCTTGCGGCAAAAAGTCTGCATACTTCCTGCTCTCTGAGCGCTTCTTCACCTCTCCAGTTGTGGTTGTAGTGAGCAGCTATAACATTTAAGTCTTCAAATTCTTCAAGCTTTTTTATTTCGGAAAGGACATTAAGCAGGCACATAGAATCATATCCGCCTGAAAAACCTACAATTACGGTTTTATCCTGCAAGTCATACTCTTTTAAAAAACCGATAACCTTTTCGCAAATTCCTTGCATTAAGATTCAATCCTATTTATACTGTCCGTTTATCCTGAGAATCCCGTGTTTTATTTCTACCGCATCGACTCCCAGTGTATCCAGAACCTTCATCGCCAATGAATCAGGTTCATTTATTATTGCAAGCAGAAGATCAGCTGCTTCAATTTTTTCTTTATCCGCTTTCTTTGCAGAAAGCCAGGCTTTTTCAAGAACTCTTTTGGCACGTTTTGTAAATACGATTTCTTTATCAAAGTACTCGTTTCCGTATCCGACAAGGTTTTCAACTACAATACGAGCATCTTTTAAAGTTATCTCAAGATCACTCAGAACATTATAAGCAATGCTTGTTCCTTCTGCCAGAATCCCGAGCAGGAACATTTCCGTTCCGACGATATTTCTTCCGATTCTTCTGGCTTCTTCTTTGGCAAGCTTCATTATAAGAAGGGTTTCCGACATTTGCTTTTCAATAGGTTTTAGAATCTCTTCTGAGAGTTTTTCCTCATCTACACCTAAAGATTTAATAATTTCATATGCAAGCCCTTTTTTATTTTTAAGGATGCTTAATACAATATGTTCCGGCATGATAACGGATGATCCAAGCTCTTTAGCTGTTTGCAAGGCCTGATTCATCATAATAAATGCGTTAGGAGTAAAAATAATTCTTTTATCTTCGTATTCCGGCTGACGGGATTTTATGCTTGCAAGCTTTTCTTCAAAATTTTGGACATTAATGCCGTTGGAATTAATTGTATTTAATAGATTAGATGGCGCTGATTCCAGAATGGATGCCATAATCTGTTCTGTTCCTACAATTTCATATCCTGCAGCAGAAACCTTTGAAACGGCTCTTGCAAATACGTCAGTTAATTCTTTACCTTCATAAATGGATTCAAAACTAGTATTTTTTTCTTCGTCATCTTCAGCTTCCGGATGTTCAAGTCTTTTGATTTTTTTCTGAACAAGCTTTGTCAGAATTTCACGCGCATTGTAAACATCAAATTTAAAATGTTCCAGGATGGACTGAATGTTTGAATTTTTTTCTGTAATTACTGTTAAAAATAAGTGTTCAAAGAGAATGTTTGTGTTTCCGGATTTTGAAGCAAAGTCGAGAGTATGTTTTAATAAATCCTTGTAGCTGTGGCTGAAAGGAATATTTTCATTTTGTTTGGAAATTTTTAGAGTATATTTTTCAACCTCTTCTTCCATTGTTTCACTGTTAATGCCGTACATTCTGAAAAGCTTTAGAGAAACTCCTTTAGCCTCTCTTACGAGAGCAAGAAGGAGGTGTTCCGGAAAAACTTCCGGACTTTTGAGTTCTTTAGCAAGCCTTTGTGACTCGCTTACTGCATTAACAGCTTTTTCTGTAAAACGTTCAAACAAAATTATTCCTCGATTTCTTCTTCATCGTCTTCGTCATCCAGTGATTGGATGTAATCGCATACTTTTTGAAATTCTTCGTCATCTTCAATATTTTGGAAGTAGCCTTCTTCTCCTTCTTCAATATATTCCATAACGATGACTTCGGAATCTTCATCATTTTCGTCTTCGCTCAACGGAAGGAGCATAGCATAGGTTTTTCCGTCCATATCTATAACATCATAGATTTCACATCTTGTTACGTTACCTTCTTCGTCAAGGATTTCTACATAGTTTTGTTCTTCGTCTGCCATAATTCACTTTCCTAAATATTGTTCAAGTATAACACAAGCGCTTTCCATATCCACAAGACCTTTGTTTTTTCTGAAATCGACTTTTCTTGAGCGAAGTCTTTCTTCAGCTTCTTCGGATGTAAGCCTTTCATCTTCTAGTATTATATCAAAACCAGAAATTTTTTGTGAGAAATTTATACAATCTTTTGCTTGAAAACCTTCTGTTCCGTCCATATTTCTGGGAACACCTACCACTATTTTTTCAACTCTGTTTTCTTTAGCAATTTTAATAATTTCTTCTATTGCTTTGTCTTCAGGTTCTCTTGATATGAATGAATGCGGAGTGGCTATAATCTGCAAATAGTCGCTAAGGGCTATGCCGATTCTTTTTGTTCCGACATCAAGCGCCATAACTTTATGCATTATCCACCCACTTTGCTTCTATTGATGCTATTATCATATCCAGCTGGAGTAGTTCAAAATCTCCTGTTTGCGGGTGCATTTTCTGCTCAAACAGATTGGATGTTTTTCTCTGGTTTTTGAGAAGGTAGCGCTTTCCTACATAGTATTCGTAAATACTTTTTCTGATAATATTCGTTAAGAACGCATAGTTTGTATTTAGTGAGTAAAATACCTGTGCCAGCTCATCATCACCTTTAATATGTCTTAAGTAAGCTGCAATATTGAATTTAACAATTTGATATGCCAGCTCTTTTGCTGTATATATGCTGTCAAAGTTATCTGCAACGAATTTATCCAAATCAACATTGAAGTTATTTGTCTTAAATTCTCTGGAGAGTTTATCAATTAATTCTTTAAATTCAGGCGATGTAATTTCGTCAAAGAACCAGTTTTGTACATATTCATTAAGACATAGTTTGTCAATTTCTTTCTGGTTAAGTTCTTTCTTTTCTAAATTAACTTCAGGACGAGTCGGTTCAATATCAAGAAGAATGCTTTCCCAGCAAATGTATTCATAAGGAATAGGCTCTTTGTTGATATATGAATTTTCAAGCGCCTGAGTTAGGAAATACTTAACTATTCCCGGTTCAACTTCGTATTTTTCCTGATAATTATAGAATTTATCAACAATCCTGTAAAAATCTCTTTCGTTCATTGAGTTAAATCCGAAAGCATCAAGAATTCCGTATCTTGGGTTAATTACTATTGCCAGAAATTGAAGAGTTTTATTAGCTCTTATTCTGGAAAATATTATCGCAAGATTCCCGTGTCCGTCAGGAAATGAAACATAGGTTTTATAAGGTTTAGATTCTTTTAAAATATTTCTATAAAATTCTATAGTATTATCAACTCTGATTCCGGAGAGTTTCAACTCTGAAAGAGCCTTGTTAATTTTTGATAGTAGTGGTTCTTCTGCGTACCTTTTAGCATTGTCTAAAGCATGAAATGCCAGCTGGGATTTCGTTCTTCCTAAGATTTCAAGAGCTTTTTCTCCGACCGGAGTTCCCTGATAATAAATAAATACGGGAATAAGTATATTAGCCAATGCGTCGTACGCATAATCTTCTTCCAGAGACTTGATGAGAATTATTTTATCGTCATCTGAAATGGCGTTCAGGAAATCCATAAAGTCTATTTGAGCCTCGGGATTCATAATAGCTGATTCAAGGAGTTCCTTTGTTTCTTTGTTGATAAGCTCATTGAATTGTTCAAAGTATCCGCTTATTACATCATAGTCAATTTTGTTTCCAAGGTCTTTCAGCATATTAAATGCAATCATCTTAACGTGGTCATTATAATCCGGACTTTTGATAACGTTCCACAGCTCATCATTTAGCGTATCTTTCTCAATGAGTTCAGTTAAAAGCCAGCAAATAATAAGAGCTCTGTTTTCAGATGCATTTACAAGTTCTCTTATTAATATATCAAGGATAGTTTTCTTATCTTCTATATTCTTTAAATCCGTAAGCAGTGAAGGGTTTGGAAAGGATGCCGTTGTGAGGGCGTTTAAGGTTGCTAAAACTTCTGCTTTTATTTGAATTTTATTCATAATTAATCCTCCTTTCCTCCTTTATGCGCACTTCCCCAGAACGCATCCAGGATTTTTTGTGCATCTTCTGACGGCATAGAGTCTTTTAAAATGAGGTATTGTACAGCTATCATTACGCATTCGGAGCATATATTTACTCCGGGACCCTTTACCATCTTAAGAACGTCATTATACTTACGCCCGCAAAAACTGCAACATAGATTCTTTTTCTCGCTGCTGCGTTCGGCTAGCTCAATGACCTTCTTTTCTGCCATAAAGTTCTCTCCTTGTTTATTGATTGTAACCTAAAATCATGCCTTTCGCAAGGGTTTTAGAACTTTTATGAAGTTACTGTAAAGCTTCCAGGGCAGCGATTTTCATAATATTTGCATCTGGAGATTTTCCTGTCCAGATTTCTATTGCTCTTTGAGCCTGATAGATAAGCATATCAAGTCCGCTGATTGTTTTTAATCCGCGCTTTTGAGCTTCGCTGATAAGCACTGTTTTTATAGGGTTATAGACTATATCATAAACTACTGTATCAGAATCAAGATTATCCAAATCCTTGTACTCAAGCGGCATTTCGTTTGCCATAAAACCTTTCATACCTATAGGAGTTGCATTAACTATAATTGCGGACCCCTTAAGACTTCTTATATTCTGAATCTGGTATACATTAAAAATTGTATTTGGAAATTTTGCTCTCATATAATCGAGAGTTTGTCTTGAGTTAATAATATTTCTTGTATAGAAATCTATTCCTTTAACTCCTCTTTCTACAAGTCCTACCACTGCAGCTCTTGCAGCACCTCCTGTTCCGAGAATGCTTGCTGTTTTCCCGTTAAGACTAATTTCTCTTGGAATGGCTGTTTTAAATCCGTAGATGTCGGTATTATATCCTATAAAAGACTTGTTTTCCGTTATTTTAACCGTGTTAACACAGCCTGCAATATTTGCATAATCATCTATATCATCTAAAAACAAAGACATTGGAACTTTTAGAGGAATAGTTACGTTGAACCCCGCATAATCATTTGTTTTTAAGAACTTTATTCTGGAAATCAAGTCTTCCGGTGGAGTTTCCAGAACGTCGTAAGTTCCTTCAATTCCTAAACTTTCAAATCCTGCTTTCTGGATTGCAGCGGATATTGAGTGCGAAAGCGGATATCCTATAATTCCTAACTTATACATCTTCTCTCCTCCAAGAATAAGTTAATTATACAGGATTTAAAACTGTTTGTGAAGAGCTTCTATTTTATATCGATAACACAAACTCCGTCGCCGCCTTCGGCATCTTCTCCAACACGGTATTTAGCTACATAAGGGGAGCTTGCAACAAAATCTCTTACTGCTGATTTTAATGCACCTGTTCCATGTCCATGAATTACGTATACAGGAGAAAGGTTGGCAAGACTTGCTTTATCCAGGTAGTTTTCCAAATCATCCAATGCCTCTTCAACTCTTTCTCCGCGTAAATCAAGGGTATTTGAAATATCATATTTCTTTAAAGTAAACGTTTCCTGTTTTATATTCGGTAAAATAACTTTCTTTGCAAGTTCAGGGTTATAAACCGCCAAACGGTCTTTTTTAACTTTTGTTTTTATCATTCCCATCTGGATAAAAAGACTGTTGTTTTTGTCCGGAAGCGAAAGTACTTTAACCTGCTGGTTAAGATCTTTTATCATTACAATATCGTTAACCTGAACCAGCGACCAATCAAGCTCCGTATAATCTTCCTGTTCTTCCAGTGAATGTAAATCAGAGCGGAAACCCTGCTCCATTTTAGCAAGTCTGCTGTAGGCTCTTCTTGCAATTTTTTCTGATTTTTCTTGCCTTAATTCGTTAAGAATTTCTTTAATTTCGTTTTTTGCTTCATCAAGCTGGTTCTCAAACTTGTCTTTTATAATTTTTAATGTTTTCTTTTTATCTTTTTTATGCTGTGAAAGCTCTTTTTCGTAATGCTGTTTTAATTCATCTGCCTGCGCATTAAGGTTTTCAGCTTCTTTTAGATTCATATCCAGTTTTTGCTGAGTATCCTGCAGTCTTTCTACAATAAGTGTAGACGGATCTCTGTGGGTTATGAGAAGTTCTTTTGCTTCCCAGACCAAATCTTCATCCAATCCCAGATTTGCAGATATTGAAATAGCGTTACTTAACCCCGGAATCCCTATTATTAGCTTATAAGTGGGTGATAATGATTCCGTATCAAATTCAACACTTGCATTTTTGAAATAAGGATCTAGAAATTCCAATGTCTTTAACTCACCGTAATGGGTCGTAATAACAGAAAAAGCTTCTTTTTTTGCAAGACGTTTCATTATAACTTCTGCAAGAATAGCACCTTCTTGAGGGTCAGTGCCTGCGCAAAGTTCATCAACTAGTACAAATGTTTCATTATCTGCAAGTTTTAGAATATCTATAACATTTTTCATATGAGAAGAAAAAGTTGAAAGATTCTGTAATATGCTCTGTTCATCTCCGATATCAGCCAAAACTTTCTCAAAAGGATAGATATGAGCTTCTGCGCAAGGTAAAAACATCCCGGATTTTGCCATTAACAGGAATAGTCCGACTGTTTTTAGTGCAACTGTTTTTCCGCCGGTGTTAGAACCAGTTATGATAATGGATTTATATTCTTTTCCTATTTCAAAATCGTTTTCAACAATGTTAGGAACCCTTCCGATAAGAAGCGGGTGTCTCATTAAGTCGATTTTTATTTCCTTTTCTTTGCAAAGTTCCGGTTCAACAGCTTGAATCCTAACTGCATATCTTGCCTTTGCGAAGTGAAAATCAATTTCAGCCAGAGTTTTTTCTGCAAGAATAAGGTTTTCCATTTCTTTTCTGACTTCAAAACTTAAGGCTGTTAGAATTCTTATAATTTCAGCATAAATTTTTGAACGAACTTCTCGGATTTTATTATTCAAAGGCACTATTTGAGAAGGTTCAATATAAAAAGTTTTATTAGTTGCCGATACGTCGTGAACAATACCTGAAACCTTGCTTTTGGACGATGCTTTTACCTGAAATACGATTCTGTCATCTCTTTTTGTGTAAATATTTTCCTGAAGATGGGATTGAAACTCAGGAGAATTCATTAATTCTTGAACCTTTTGTTTTAAAGAGCTTTCAGTATCTTTTAGGGAAGAATAAAGTCCTTTTAATTCAGGGTTAGCATCCTGTTTAACTGTGTAATTGTCATCAAAAGTATTAATAATCTTGTCTTCAAATTCTTTGTTTGAATACAAACTGTCTAATAGAATGGACATAGTTGAATCGAAAATAAGATTTTCTTTCAAGAAATTCTTGACGAGTCTAGAAGTTCTCATTGTTTTTGCAATATCAACAAGTTCTTCTTCCGTAAAATATTCATTTTTTTCTTTTAGTTTGCTGAAATTCTGAATTTTTTCAATAGGTATGTCTCTTGCTAAATCCAAAACATCTTTAGCTTCTCTAGTATAATGAATTTCACGTTCAATATCTTCATATCTTACAAATGGAGTAAGATTTAGACACAATTCTTTTGACTGGTCAGTTTTTGCAAAGTTAGCAAGTTCGAGCAGGATTTTATCATATTCAAGTGCTTTTTGTGATGTTTGGACAATACTCATTGTAGTTTGATTATAAAGAGAACAAAAAATCAAAGCAATACGTAGGATGTATTGCTTTGATAAAAAACAGTTTTTTTACATAAAATGTATTATTTTATAGTGTTTTAATCTTTGTACTTTTCTTTTTCTTTATTTGCGAAGCAAAGAAAAAGAAAAGTACGAAAAGAAAAAGAAAGCACGCATTGATTTCAATGCCCTTCAGGCATCTTAAGGGTTGTGCTTCGCACAATCTTTTACGCTCGCGATGGTGTCCTCTGGACACACGCTCGCAGTTAACACCTCACCCCACCCCTCTCCTATAAGGAGAGGGAGAGTTACAGGCATTTTTCGGTAGAAAAATGCAGCAGCCTGTGTTTTTTCTTTCTTATCCAACATTCTTTCTTTTTTCATTCCTTAAAAAAGAAAGAATGTTGGTGCGGGGTATGGGGCGGCATTAGCCCCAATAATAAAAAAATAATACCTTTTATGTAATAAATAAGGCAGGATTTGAAAAATCCCGCCTTACAATTTTGTTAATTATAATTTGTTAAAAATTATAATTTAGAAGCAACCATCTTAGTTGTTTCAGCAAGTCTTGTAGAATAACCCATTTCGTTATCGTACCAAGAAATGATCTTAACTTGGTTGCCGCCCATTACACGAGTTAATAAAGCGTCAACAGTTGAAGATTGTGAAGTTCCGATGTAGTCAGAAGATACTAACGGTTCTTCAGTGTAGCAAAGAACGTGTCCGTCAGCGC
>CALVCR010000098.1 GCA_944326125.1 Candidatus Gastranaerophilales bacterium
GTTATCCGCACATGTTATAATTAGCAGGTAAAGAAATTTGTAGAGTAGTTAAGAGAAAGGAATTAATTATGGCAAAATACGTATGCTCAGTATGCGGTTACACTGTAGAAGGCGAAGCTCCTGAAAAATGCCCTATCTGTGGTGCTGTTAAAGAAGTATTTATAAAAATGGAAGAAGGAAACAAAAACTATGCTGATGAACACAGAATCGGTGTTGCAAAAGATGTTGATCCTGAAATTCTTGAAGGTTTAAGAGCAAACTTTATGGGTGAATGCACAGAAGTCGGTATGTATATTGCAATGGCAAGACAGGCTGACAGAGAAGGCTATCCTGAAATTGCAGAAGCATTCAAAAGATATGCTTTCGAAGAAGCTGATCACGCATCCAGATTTGCAGAATTACTTGGTGAAGTTGTAACAAATTCAACTAAGAGAAATCTTGAACTCAGGGCTGAAGCAGAATTTGGCGCTTGCGACGGAAAAATGAAAATCGCAAAACGTGCTAAAGAATTAGGACTTGATGCTGTTCATGATACAGTTCACGAAATGGCTAAAGACGAAGCTCGTCACGGCAGAGGTTTTGACGGTCTTCTTGCAAGATATTTTGGTGAATAAAAAGTATTCTGTAAATTGATTAAATAAAGGGGTCGGAACTTATAAGTTCCGACCCCTTTTCAATATTAAATTAATTCTACTTACATCTTCCGCTAACGACTTTTGCAACATATTGAATAAAGATTGCAATTTCCCAGAAAAGATTTCTATGTTTTACATAGTATAAGTCATAACCGAGTCTTTCTTCCGGGATACAGTCGATAGAGTTAACCTGCTGCCATCCTGTCCAGCCCGGACGTACCCAGTTGCGGCATTCCCAGAACGGAATATTTTCTCTGTTTTCTTCAAAGACTTCTTCTCTTACCGGACGCGGACCTATAATACTCATTTCGCCTCTGAGGATATTAAACATTTGAGGAATGTCATCTACATGGAATTTGCGTACCCATTTGCAGAATGGCATTATTCTCTTATCATCAGTTTCAACTTCTTCTAAATCATCGTCAAAACCTTCATCAACTTTATCCTGATACATGGTTCTGAATTTTATCATCTTAAACGGTCTGCCAAATTTTCCGATTCTTGTTTGGGTAAAGAAAATAGGCCCGAAGTCTGATAATTTGATTCCAATCATTGCAATAATTGTTACCGGTAGAGTAATTACCAGAATTGCAAGAGATGCAATCAAATCAAGGAATCTTTTGATATAAGAATACATAAAGTATTTTGGTCTTACATAATCATAGAAAAGCCAGTTAACAGCCATTTTTGAAGTAAAGAGTTTATGTGTAATATGTGCATAGAATGTAGGCATTCTCCAAACTTTTACTCCGAGCGGAATACCTTTTGCCAAATCAGTTAGAATGTTTGAGTCCATTCTTGATTTAACTGCAATTATAACCATATCAACATTATTATCTTTTATAACGGCTTCGGAATCATAGGTAAGGCCTAAAATAGGAATAGTAGAATCTTCTTCTTCAATAGTATTCATATTATCATCAAGAAATCCCACAACTCTCATTCCCAGCTCAGGTCTGGCTTGAATTTCTTCTGCAATAAGTTTACCGTCCTGTCCTGCCCCTACAATAAGGATATTTTTAACAGGCTTAAGGAAGGTTTTATAAATAACATATATAATTCTTACAATCAAAATACCTGCAAAAGTGAACAGCAAGTTTGTTAAAAGTACACATAAAATGAAAGAATTCCAGCCTCTTATCAGAAAAAGTCCGGATAAGAATGTGGCAATAAAAATCCCTTCAAACAAGAGATAAATATCTTTAAATGTATATTGTCTGACAGTGTAAAAACCCTTTAACATCAGAATCAACATATTTACCAGTACGAATATTGTTGCGATTTCCATTGCTCCGATGGAAGAATAAGTAATACTGTAGAAATTTAAAAAAGTCAGCAATCCGATAATAATTGCATCAACTACAGCAAGCACATAAACAGATCTTGATAAAACCGCCATACAAGTCTCCTTGATAATATATTCTTAAATATTATATCACATTTCACGACAAATTGTTACTACAATTATAGTATTCTAGTCAGCTCTTAATTCAATATATTCTTTTAATGCAGCCTTCCAGTTTCTGAGAATTTTACCGTTATTCATAGCACTATAATGCGCCCGTTTTGCGGCACGAGGAAAATCTTCCGTCCTGCAAGGCTCAATTGAGGTTTCAATACCGCTCAAGTTAAGAATTTCTTTTGCAAAACCATACCAGCTTGTCTCTCCCCCTCCGCAAAGATGATAGATACCGTAAGGCTTTCTTAGAATTTCAACAAGCCCTGCTGCAAGATCTGCCGTCCAGGTCGGACAACCGATTTGATCATCCACGACCTTGAGACCTTGTCCTTCCTGAGATTTTGAAATAATTGTTTCAACAAAGTTTTTCCCGTGGTGTCCGTAAAGCCAGCTTGTACGTGCGATATAGAATTTCGGACAGTATTTTTGAATGGCTTCTTCTCCTTTTAATTTACTTAAACCGTAAACATTCAGGGGGTTTGTCTTATCATTCGGTTCATACGGTTCTTTTTTTTCACCGTCAAATACATAATCTGTAGAAATATAAACCATTGTGATATCATTTTTGCCGCAAAATTCCGCAATATTTGCAGTACCATCAGCATTAACAAGCATAGCCTGTTCAGTTTCTTCTTCGGCTTTGTCTACTGCCGTATATGCTGCGCAATGGATGACAATATCCGGCATGGTCGCTTGCAGATATTCATTTACCCTGACTTTATCCGTTATATCAAATTCTTTTCGGCCTGCTTCTATAACTTCATAGCCTTCATCTTCTAATACGGGACATAAATCTTGCCCCAGCATTCCGTTTGCTCCTGTTACAAGTACTTTCATTTATATATCCTTTCTTCCGATAGAAAAATATTTAATCCCTCTATTTTCAAGCCGGGTTTTATCGTATTGATTCCTTCCGTCAAAAATTACAGGAGACTTCATTATTTCTTTTAACTTTTCAATATCAGGGCGTCTGAATTCATTCCATTCCGTTAACAGCAGCAGGCAATCTGCTCCGTTTAAAGCATCATATGAAGATTGTGAATACTCAATTCTGTTTCCGAAGATTTTTTTAGCGCTCTCAATAGCTTTTGGATCATACGCTTGAATTTTTGCTCCGTGTTTTAGAAGTTCTTCAATAATGGTAATAGAAGGAGCTTCTCTCATATCATTTGTTTTTGGTTTAAAT
Organism: Candidatus Gastranaerophilales bacterium; assembly: GCA_944326125.1. Classification (GTDB taxonomy): domain Bacteria; phylum Cyanobacteriota; class Vampirovibrionia; order Gastranaerophilales; family Gastranaerophilaceae; genus CAG-196. The sequence goes on from CALVCR010000098.1 coordinate 3,281, forward strand.
GCAAGCCCCCATACTGCTATCGTTTTATCTTTTAATTCATTATTGAAGTATTTTATTACTTTGTTAACAAATTTTTCTCGCTGGGTTTTATTAACTTTATCGACGGCTTTTAGAATTGAAAACTCGCTGCCGGAATCTTCAGCCATTTTAATAAGAGCATTTACGTCTTTCGGGAAGCAGCTTCCTCCGAATCCGATTCCCGGAAACAGAAATTTGTTTCCGATTCTGGTATCGGTAGAAATTCCTATTCTGACCATCTCTACGTCAGCACCGGACAATTCACATAAATTAGCAACTTCATTCATAAACGAAATTTTTGTTGCGAGAAAAGCATTCGCTGCGTACTTCGTCATCTCGGCGGACTTAACATCCATATAAATTATGCGATTTGCCGTCCGCATAAAGGAGGAATATATTTCCTGCATAATTTCCGTAGCTTTAGGGCTGTCAGAACCGATAATAACTCTATCAGGGTAAAGAAAGTCATCAACAGCCGCCCCTTGTTTTAGAAATTCCGGATTCGACACAACGTCAAAATCGTAGGAAGTATTATTTTTAATAACTTCTTTAACTTTTTCAGCAGTACCGACCGGAACCGTAGACTTATTAACTATAACTTTATATCCGTTCATGGATTTTGCTATAGATTTTGCAACATCAAAAACATAGTTCAGATTGCATGTCCCGTCATCATTCATGGGGGTGCCTACTGCGATAAAACAAACTTCAGAGGTTTTTACCGCATTATCTAAATCTGTTGAGAAAAATAATCTTTTTTCAAGTGTGTTAGACTTGATTAAATCTTCCAGTCCGGGTTCGTAAATTGGAATAATAGCTTTTTTTAGAAGAGCAATTTTTTCTTCATTATTATCAACGCAGATAACCTCATTTCCCATATCCGCAAGGCAGGTTCCCGCAACTAATCCGACATATCCGGTTCCTATTACACAAATTTTCATTTAAAAACTCCTATTTTTCAAACTCTGTTTTTTCGTGGAATTTATTTTCCAAGATTTCGACCATTAGTTTTATATCTTCTTTTGTTGTTTTTCTGTTGCCGTTTATACATATTAGCGGGGAATCAATTTTATTAATTTTCAATAAGTTCCTTTTGTTACATTCTACAAACCCTGAATCTTTTGTATAACCGAAGTATGAGAAAAACTTATTTGGAATAATTGCCGCTGCTCTGTTTTGACTGATTGCATAATAACTAAAAATAGCTCTTTGGACGTCGTCAAAACTTCTGAATTTGTGATGTACTGTTTGATCAAATTCTTTCTTAAAGTTTTCTATACATTCTTCAATATAGGATTTTCTGTATGGATCAATTCCATGATGAGGGAAATATCCTGTAAAGTTACCGAATTTATTTACAACCATCTGGTATGCATGTTTAATGGTATGTCCGTATATGTGGTTATATTTTTTATTAAAAATACGTTTGCTGAACCTGTATATTGGTTTTCCTTCTTCCGTAAAAAAGTAATCCGGACTTATAGAGTTCCAAAAAAACATATCATCATTAGCATAAAGAAAATATTCCGATAGTCCCGGAATCTTATGCAGGCATGTTTCTATTGCACAGGAATTAAAACACGGTGAAGCATCTGCAGGCAGAATATCTTTTTGATTTATAATTTTAATTCCGCTTGTTCCTTCTTTGAACCAATCAGGGATTTGGTTATCGGTTATTATGTAAATGTTTTTTATCCACGGGGCAAATTTTTTTGCCGAACGTATTGAATATTTTAATTCGTTATTATTTTGAAATCGGCATTTGTTTATGGCTTCATCGGATATTGTTTCATTTTTTGCATCAAGTAGTTTTTTTATCCAAGCTGGATCTTCACCGTCTACCCACAAGTAAACAAGATCTATTTCAAAATTCATTCTTGCTCCTCCTTTAAAATATCGAGGATTTGCGGATAAAATTCCAGAAGGATTTCGTATGCTTTTGAGGTTGTAGATATTTTGTTAACTTTACATAATGCGAAGTTTTGGGAATCCTCTACATTATATAAGGAATCTCTGTACCCTTTTACAACTTGGGTTTTAGTTCTGTTTAATACCGCAGCTGCCCAAAACCAAATATCATCATGTGTTTTAATATTGTTTAAGAAAAAATCCTGATTAAAAACTTCTTTATTCAAACTTTGCGGCGGGTATAATACACCTGAATATCCGCTTAATCTATTCAAAAAGCTCGGTTTTGAAAAATTTTTGGTATACAGATTTATACTCGGGACATTTTGTATTTTACCTGATTTTAGTTTAATTCTTGCGCATCTGTGTGCTTGGATATTTTGGGGATTTTTTATGTATGAGTTATAAAGTGTTTCAACAGTATCTTTTGGATAATAAATATCATCATCTACCGTAATTATGACAGAATCCGGATATTTTCTAAGTGCCGGAAGTAATTTTGTAAATGAACGCCAATTTTCTTTGTTCCAACCGATTGTAAGTCCGTAGTCTTTTAAATCCAGAAGGTTTTCCGGCAGATTTTTTTCTCTCTGAGGGAACTCTTCTTCTGAGAGCCATAAAATTATTTTATCCGGTTTCATTGTCTGGGTTAAAAGTGTTTTTATACATTTAGAAACAGTGTGAATTCTTCCCGGAAAACTTGTTAATGATACAATTACAGGAATTTCTCGGCTTTTTTCTGTAATACCGGATTCTTTCAGGACTATTTCCGGTTCAGTATGAGAATGCTTTATTCTGATTTGAATCCCCAAAAGAATAAGAATATAATGAGAATCTATATCTCTTATTGAAAAAATCTTTGATAAAAAATCTCCAATCATTCTTTGCTTGCCCCCGGTGGTAATAAATTATGCACGGCACTTAAAACCTCATCTGCTGTTGGAAGAAGGGTGCATTGATTTTGATTTTCTTTTAAACGGCATCTTCTTTTGTGGCATGGCTGGCATGGAATATGCCCGCTGACTGCTACATATTTATCCGAAGGGCCTATTGGGGCATAAAGTCCGGTCGGTGTACAGCAAAAAATAGAAATTATTTTTGGCTTTTGCGATGCCCAGGCCAGATGGGTACTTCCGCTGTCAAGAGAAAGAACCAGATCGCACCGTCTGAAAACTTCTGCCAGTTCAGGAATATTTGTCTGCCCCGCGATATTTAAGTGTTTTCCTTCGGAAATATAGTTTATTAGCTCATTATCTCTGGATGTTCCAGTGAAAATAAGCGTATAATCATCGCTAATTTTTGCAATGAGTTCTTTCCAATTGTCTTTATTCCAATGTTTAGCAGGCCAGGTGGTTGCCGGTGCTATTGCTATAACCGGTTTATCTTTATTAATATCTTTTAGTAGCTCATCAACTTTTTTTATTGAAGCTTCTGATGCAGGAGGAAGAGAAACTTCAATGGTACTTGTGTTTAATCCCAGATATTCAGCATATTTTAGATAATTTTTAATAACATGAGTGTTAAAATCTAAAGAAATTTTATCAATAAATTCATTCCCGCCCAAAATAGAAAATTCTCTTGCGGATTTTGAGATTATTCTCCTATTAGCTCCGCAAAAGGCTGTCCAGATTAAGCTTTTTAATAACATATGAGTATCAAGTGCTATATCAAATTTCTCGGAGCGCAGATGTTTAATTATTTTTATGTATTCGGGAAGATTTTTCCAGAGACTTTGTTTTTTCCATTTTTCAATCGGTACCAAAATAGCTTCATCAACAGCCGGATTATTTTTTACGACATCAATACCTTTTTCTCCGACTAGCCAGGTTACTTCATAGCCATTGGATTTCATGACATTTGCCAGGGGTAAATTGAATATTACATCGCCCAGAGATGATAATCTTATTATTAAAACCCTCTTTTTATCCACTTTCCTAGCCCCTTTAACAATATAAGAATACTATAAAAAAGACCCGTTTGCAATCACCGTATTACGGATTCTTTTTTGTTTTTTGAAGTATAATAATCCTATGAACTCACTTGAAAATATAACTGAAAAACTACGCAGAAGACAGGATTTAACCCTCGAAGATGTAGAATGTGCTGTCGATTTTATAGCAGCAGACAATAACTTAAATGAAAATTTGGTTTTGGACTTTCTTGATTCTACCAATAATAAAGAAATCTCCGCAGAGGAACTTTATTATTTTGTTTCTTCAATGCGAAAGTATTCAAGACGGGTAATAGTTGATGATTTTGTGACAGACAGCTGCGGCACCGGAGCCGATATGTCTTCTACTGTAAATATTTCCACTATTTCCGCTATAGCTGCATCTTCTTTGGGATTGAAAGTAATAAAGCAAACAAACTCTTCCATTACCAGCAGCTGCGGAAGCACCAACCTTTTGCAAGAACTCAATATTCCGGTTGTTAAAACTCCCCGGGAAGCCGTATCGGACTTTAATCG
>CALVCR010000099.1 GCA_944326125.1 Candidatus Gastranaerophilales bacterium
CCATAGAAAGTAATCTCACCAGTAGTCGTATCTTTGGAATATGATAATGTCTGAGTCGTTGTCAGTCTGTTTGTTACTTCGTATTCTACTCCGTCAATTGTTATTGTCTTTGTCTGGCTCCCGCTAAAATCTTCAGCTCCCGTCACATCTCCGGCTCTCGGTGTTGAGGGCAAAGAAAAGGTTTGCACAGGAGACGTTGAAGAGGGCTCCTGTGCCGGGGCAGGGGTAGGGGTAAATGTTTCTGTTTTAAGGAAATTTGTATTTGTTGATTGGTTGATTGCCCGCCCGTTGATTTGTACCGTAGCATTGTTTAAGCTGTTTACAGCTGTCGTTGTTATACTCTCATTTGATGGTGTATAAAACAACTTCATTCCGTTGTATTCCGTATTCTCTCTTATATAATTTATCTGAGCTATTATCTCATCAGCCTCTGCCTGCATCGCCTCTAAGCTCTGCTCGCCATACGTTCCGTTCATTGCCTGTATTGATAATGTTCTTAATCGGCTCAATAGATTAGATATCTCTTCTAAGCCCCCCTGTGCCGTTGATAGTAACGATATTCCGTCTTCTGTATTATTTCGCACTCTTAATAACGAACTTATCTTCGTTGACAGATTTGTTACTATACTTAAATTTGCTGCATTATCTTTCGCATGGTTTAGTTTATAGCCCGTGGTCAGCCGCTCTATACTCTTATTAATCCCATTAGTAGAATTATTCAGGCTTTCTAAAATTATCATATCCGTCAGGTTGGTGTTTATGCTTAACATTTCAACACCTCGCTTTCGCGTGATTCGTGAGCAGTGAGTCGTGAATAGGGGGGTAAACCTCTCCCGGATTTGTAAGTAAACGCCAAGTTGGTAAGATCCTGAATGGGGTAAATAAAGTTAGTAGGACAAACGTCAGGCTGCTCCGCCTGATGTAAAAAGTTCAGGATGACAGCTATGAACCGTGAGACGCAAAGGCAGCTTCCAGCCCCCCCCCCGTGGCGTCAAACCCGCGCGGGGAGCAAGTTGCAGACTTATTCAAACAACTACTGCTGCGGCTGCTTCTCATATCTTTCTGTTCCTTAATACGGTCTTCGGGCGTTTCCTTACTCTTTCTTAATTCCACATTTCCCTGATTTTATAACACTTTTTCACGAAATTTTTACATTTCGTTACATCTATATATCCCTCTTCAACTCATATTTTAGCATACTGCCTATTTTACAAAAAAATTTTAATCTTTTGTAATATTTAAGACCTAACCTTCTTGTTGATAAGCCCAGGCAGAATGGTTATGAATACTCTCCAAAGATTCACATTCCACCTCAAAAGAATCAATAATATCATTGTTTCTCAAAAGTAAAACCACATCCCTGAGCACATCTTCAACAAACTTAGGATTATCGTAAGCGTGCTCCGTTACATACTTTTCATCCTCCCTCTTCAAAAGCGGATAAAGTTCGGAAGACGCACACTTTTCTATTTGTGAAACCAAATCTTCAATCCAGATATGATCATCCTCCGGATAAGTAACTTTAACCGAAACTATAGCCCTCTGGTTATGAGCGCCATAGGCTGAAATCTCCTTAGAACAAGGACAAAGTGTTGTTACGGGAACTTTCACGCCAAGAAAGAATCTATACTCTTCATCTTCTTCCCCATAGTTATCCAAAATCCCCTCAAAGGTGCAATCATAGCACATAGGCGCAGAAATCCCCGTTACCGGCGATTTTTTATCAATGAAATACTTGAACTCAAATTTTAAATATCCGCTCTTGGCATTCAAACGTTCTACAATCGCCTCCACGCAGCCTTTAATATCAACCCCGAGGGTATGTTTTCCTCTCCATTCATTCAGAACCTCAACGAATCTGGACATATGAGTTCCTTTATAATGAGCAGGCAAAGTAACCCCGGCTGTAGCAGAGGCATATATTACCTTATCCTCATCATCCTTGCGTTGAATAATAAGCGGAATCTCAAGATTCTTAATCCCTACTTTTTGAATCTCAACCCCTCTTGAATCTGTCTGGTTCTGAACATCTTTCATTAAAGCTCAACTCCTTCAAAGCTTCTTTGCTCTAAAGCCGTAAGTAATTTTAACGCAGCAACCCTCTGAATATGCGGAGGTGCATTTCTCAAAAGTTCAACACCCTTTAGCATCATCGGATCATTATCATACCAGCGGTTCCCTTTTCCCTGATATGTGTTAATAATCTCGTAAACATGTTCTATAACTTCCCCTGCGACCTGTTCCTGTAAATTAAGCAAGAATTCAGCAGCTTCGGTTTTTGTCTCATCAGGCTGAAGTCTCAAAAGTTCAAGAGCTTCTTTTAAAATAGGATCTTTATCGTACCAGCGTTTATTAATCATCTCTTCCTCACAATCTTTTTTAATTATTGTATAATAAGATTGTACAAATTGAAAGGTTTAAGTATGAAAATTCTTCTGATTAACGGCGCAAATCTTAATATGCTGGGAACCCGTGAACCTGAAAAATACGGAAACAAAACTTTAAAAGATATTGAATCCGAAGTTATTGAGTACGGGAAAACTCTTGGAGCAGAAGTTGATGTTTGGCAAAGCAACCACGAAGGAGAAATTGTAGAAAAGATTCAATCCGCAAAAGGAATCTACAACGGAATCCTTATTAATGCCGGAGGATACACCCATACAAGTGTTGTAATAAGAGATGCTGTCGCAGCGGTTAATATTCCCACTGTAGAAATCCATATGACGAATATTCATTCAAGAGAAGAGTTCAGACATACTTCACTTTTAACAGGAGTTTGCATCGGCATTGTTGCAGGGTTTGGAGAAAAAAGTTATTCTCTCGCACTGGAAGGTTTAGTATCTTACTTAAATTAAGGTTTTATGTCATAATATAAACAGAATAGTAATGAGGTTTTAATGTACGATTTCCCTTTTGAGCTGGATGATTTTCAAAAACAAGCCTGTGACTGCATTTCCGCAGGTAAAAGTGTTGTAGTTTGCGCACCAACCGGTGCAGGTAAAACTGTAATCGCAGAACATGCCATTCATTGCGCTCTGAAAGAAGGTAAAAAAGTTTTCTACACAACTCCGCTTAAAGCCCTGTCAAACCAAAAATACAATGACTTTTCCGAAAAATACGGATACGATAAAACAGGACTTTTAACAGGCGATACCTCAATTAACAGAAACGCCCAGATTGTTATTATGACAACAGAGGTGTTCCGTAACATGCTTTACGGAACAAATTTCGGCTCTGTTACAGATAACCTTAAAGATGTAAAATACGTTGTTTTAGACGAAGTTCATTATATGAACGATGAACAGCGGGGAACAGTATGGGAAGAAAGTATTATCTACTGTCCGACAAATGTTCAGATAATCGCACTCTCAGCCACCGTTGCCAACGCAGACAAGCTTACCGAATGGATTAACACGGTTCATTCAAGAACCGAACTTATTAATACCAACTTTAGGCCTGTGCCGTTGAGGTTCTATTATTTTGATTCCTCACAGCCGAACACACTGCTTCCGCTACTTACACCGTCCGGAACTTTAAATAAAAAGATTAAGCCTGAAAAAAAGCAGTTTAAAAGAGGAAAAGCGGTTCAGAAAAGAAGTGTTGTAAAAGATGTAGTAAGAAATCTTCACGATAAAGATATGCTGCCTGCAATATATTTCACGTTTTCCAGAAAAAAATGCGACGAACAAATGGAAAGATGTGCGGAGCTCTGTCTTGTAACCCCGAAAGAACAGGCAGAAATCAAAAAAGAAATTGATGATTATATAACAGAAAACCCTTACTTATATAAAAACAAACATATAGAATATCTGCTGCAGGGAGTTGCTTCTCACCATGCCGGATTGCTCCCGGGATGGAAAGTTCTTGTTGAGAAACTTTTCCAGAAAGGTTTAATAAAGGTAGTTTTTGCAACCGAAACCCTAGCTGCCGGAATAAATATGCCGGCACGTTCAACAGTCATAAGTTCAATAAGCAAAAGAACCGATTCCGGACATAGAACCTTAACTCCGAGCGAATTTCTACAGATGTCAGGCCGTGCAGGCAGACGCGGGATGGATGAAATCGGATACGTAACCATTGTCGGAACTCCGTTCCAGACTCCGGAAGAAGTTGCAGAACTGGTTCTAAGCGATGCAAATCCGCTTGAAAGTAAGTTCTCTCCAAGCTATTCAATGGTTCTTAACCTGCTTCAAAGATTCTCGTTAGAAGAAGCAAAAGAGCTGGTTCTAAAAAGTTTCGGATACTTTTCCTCCAATTCAAGAATTGAGCCGCTTCTACTCTTAAAAGAAGCTAATCAGGAAAAAATTAATGAGTGTAATTCTTTTGTCTGCTATGCAAAGAAAACTAACGAAGACCTAATTGAATACAATAAAATCAGAGAAATATACGTTCAGAACAGACGTACATTCAAAACAATTCAAAAGCAGGAAAAGAAAAAGAACAGACCTCTTTCTCCCGAAGCAATTGAGTTTGGCAAAAAGACAAAAGAACTTCTGGAAAAAATGCATTCATACGAGTGCGATACCTGTAAATTATTCAAAAAACATATGAAATCCATAGATGTCTTAGCCCGATATCAGGCTAAACAAAAAACTCTGGACAGAGAAATTGAAAAACAAAAAGATATTTTCTGGAATAAATTTCTCTCTCACAGAGCGGTTCTTATTGATTGCGGTTACATAAAAGACGATTACCCTACAGAAAGAGGAATTACAGTATCACAAATACGCTCTGAAAACGAACTCTTCCTTGCGCAAATAATATTTTCCGGAGTTCTGGAAACGCTTACACCGGCCGAACTCGCAAGTGTTGTCTGCGCAATTACTACAGAAGATATGAGAGCAGATTTATTCTCCCAGCTTCCGCTTTCCACTACAGTTAGGAAAACATTAAACAAGATTAAAGATATAAAAAGAGCGTTAGACAAAAAACAGAAAAGTTATGACGTAGAAGACCCTATGTACATTAACGGCTACTACTCACCGCTCATTGAAATGTGGGTTAACGGTGCAGAATGGGATGATATAATAGACCAGATAGACATGGGAGAAGGCGATATTGTAAGAAGCTTTAAACGCGTCATAGATGTCTTAAGACAATTCTGCACAATAGCCAACATGCCGGAAGCTTTAGTATTCACGGCAAGAGAAGCAATAGACTTAATCCAAAGAAGCCCGATTGACGTAGATTAATTATTCTTCAGAACTTTCTTCCGAAAATTCTTCATCATCCTCATCATCTTCTTTTTTGATAAGTTCAAGCACATTTTGAGCCATTTCTTTGGCTATAATATGTCTGGTTGAATCAGGGCAGTTTTGAAGAAGACTTATAGCAGTTCTTAAAGTACCGTCTAAGTCATACCAGCGGTCACGTCTGGAGCTTTCCATAATATCTTCTGTTGTGGATACAATGTCTTCTACTGATTCGTACTCAGAATCATGAATATTATGCTCCGTAATAATTTTAATCAAATTAAGAGCAACTTTAATTTGAGTTTCATCATCAGATTCTTCAAGAGTTTTCATTGCAGAAGATAAAACAGGATCTTTGTCATACCATCTTCTGGCACTCGTCGTAAATTCTTCTTTCATAAATCCTCCTAATATAAAGCACTGTATCTAAAAGATATAATGATTATACTATATTATTTCGGATTTGTAAAACACTAAAATCAGCCGTGTGACTCAAGCGACTGCTGATACAGAAGTCTCTTTCTCAGTGCAATAGGCAACGGACGGACTTTTGACTTGTATTCAATTATGTTAACAAGATTAGAGTCCAGCCGCTCTTCAAGTCCTGATGCAGAACGCCTGGTCGAAACAGAAGTTTCCGATTCATTAAATAATTTTGCGATGATTAAATCCAGATCATCCATGCTCTGTGTAGGTTTTTTAGTCATAATGTTATCCACATAGTTTATATCCTTAACAACGGTATTCAATCCATTAACTGATACTTTTGACTCAACATAGTTATCACCGTAGAAATTATTAGTTACAACGATTTCATTCTTCATTTTATCAGTTATTCTGTAAGTATGCAATTTATTGTCTTTGGTAAATTTTTCAACAAATAAACTGTAATTCTCATCATCGTAACCTGAAATTCTATCCATAGCATCATAGAAATAATGCTGAGTTAGAGCGAGTTTTTCATCAAAATAAACCTTTCGTTCGGTTATTCTGTCCATAAAATCATATTTTAATTCAACTCTTCTCTTATTTAACCCGAGAGTCTGGTTTATAGCAGAAATCCTGTCGAGTTTGTACTCATATTCTAAAATATGAGAAAGCTCGCCTGTTTTTTTATAAAAATATTCTGAAACTAAAACATCCTCTTTAAAGATTTGTTTAGAATCAATTTTACCTTCCTTGTAATAGTGAATTTCCGAAACAGAAAATTCATCATAAAAAACTCTTTTATCAAGAACTTCATTCTTGTAATAATCAACACTTAAAATTGTACCGTCAGGATTATAAACAGTCTCAACACGTTTAACAGGGTTTGCATCAATACTTGCAGACTGGAACTCTGTTTCTTTAAATTCTTCCGGAATAGGAATACCGCAAACGTACTTGACCATTAAACTCTCCATCTCTTTAACTCTCTGGTATATATATAAAGACTTAAATTTAAGGCCAATTTCAGATAAATAAAATATTGTTACAAAAATTAATAATTATATATTCAACTTATACCCGCCGCCATAAATTGTTTCTATATACTTTTTGCCGTCGGAAATCTTATCAATTTTGCTTCTCAAGTGCCTTATATGAACCCTTATTGTTTCAACATTATCATCAGGCTCATATCCCCAGACATCTTTCAAAAGTTTTGCACCGGAAACCATATTTCCATGGTTCTGAAAAAGAAGATTAAATATATCGAACTCAATAGGAGTAAGTTTTTGAACTTTATCATTAATTTGAACGCTGTATGTTTCAGGAAGCAAAGTTATTTCCTTATAAGTCAACAAATCTCTTACTGCTGATGACTTAGGAATTTGCCGCGTTCTTTTAAGAAGAGCCCGCACCCTCACAATAAGTTCCTCTATCTCAAATGGCTTGGTTAAATAATCATCTACACCCAGATTAAACCCGTTAACCTTATCGTTAAGTTCGCCGAGAGCTGTAAGCATAATAATCGGGGTATCCGCTATTTCCGCACACTGACGTATTCTTTGAGCTACCGTAAAGCCGTCTACTTCCGGCATCATAACATCAAGAACGATAAGAGACGGCATCTCCTGTTTGGCAAGTGCAAAACCCTCAGTTCCGTTGTATGCCTGAAAGACTTCATAGCCTTGCAGTTCAAGATTAACTTTTATAAGTTCATTTATTGCGGTATCATCATCAACAACAAGAATCTTAGTCACCTGCACATACCTCCTCTTTGGATTCAATCATTAAAGGCTCTTCAACCTCTTCTAATAATGCAGAAGGAATCTCCTTTGCAGAATTTATTCCAAATTCTTTAAGAGCATTGACCTGAGAGAAAAGACTCGGTTTATTTCTATTTCCCCTGCTGAATCTGTTAATTGTTGTTGACAGTTTAGAAGAAACATCATTCATTCTTTTTTGTACATCCATTAAGTCTTCGCAAAACTGAACAAAAGTTTCATATAAGTTTGTTCCTGCATTAACAATCTTATTAACGCTTTCTGTCTGTTTCTGCTGGGCAAGAAGCTGATTAACAAGCCTTATTGTTGTAAGAAGAGATGATGTTCCAACAATAATAATATTTGATTTGTAAGCAAGATTTATTAAATCTAAATCTTCGTACAAAAGATTAACTGAAGATTCTACCGGCATATACATCAAAACAAAATCTGGCTGGGATAAATCCCCTGCATTCTGGTAGTTTTTATTTGCAAGATCCGTTATTCTCTTTTTTACTTCACTTTTAAATTCATTAATTTTTGAATTGTCCTCAATATAGTCAAGATAACTTGTTAAAGTAACCTTAGAATCAATAATTAAATGTCTGTTATCAGGAAGATTTATTACTACATCGGGTCTGACTGTATGAAGCTCATCATCTTTTAAGTTAGCAGATTTTGTAACAAATTGTTTTGTATAATGAATTCCTTCCTGCATTCCGCAAGACTGAAGAATTGTATCCAAGAGGTTTTCACCGTATGAACCTTTTGTATTCTGGTTTTTCGTAAGAGCTTCAACAAGATTCTTAGCTTCTTTTTCAATGATTTTATTATTTTTTTCCAGATTACCTATTTGCTCAACGATTTTGGTTGTATTTTCAACTCCTGAGAGATTAAACTTCTCTACTTTTTCTTTAAATTCACCCAATTCTTTGGTAAGCGGAAGGATTTTTTCTTCAAGAGTCTCGCGGTTTTGTTTTCTCAAATCCTCTTGTTCCCTTTTAATTGTTTCATTAGCAAGTTGAACAAAATCTCTTTTAATAATTTCCTGCAAAGAAGAAGACGTCTCAGCGGCAGCCTTCAATCTCACAAGTTCTTCATTCAAACCGGAACTTTTTTTTGTAAAAACAATATAAGAAATCATTCCGGCAACAACAAAACCAGCTAAAAACGAAATTATTAACGAAACCAAAACCTCATCCTCCATACTTAAAAATTAAGCTTCTTTTATTATAAAAGAAGCTTAATCAAAAATCTATGACCTGTCATTCAGTTTTGCAAGAAGTCTTAATATTTCCAAATACAACCAAACTAAGGTTACCATAAGACCGAATGCGCCATACCATTCATAATCTTTCGGAAGCATTCTTTGTGCGCCTTTTTCAATAAAATCAAAATCGATGATAAAGTTTAAAGCTGCAATTACTATTACTACAAGAGTAAAGCCTATACCTAAATTAGAAGCAGAAGCAATTATCGGCACAGAGTGTCCAAAGAAATGCCCGATAATATCAACAAGATAAATCACTGCAATAGAGGCTGTTGCAATAAACATAACACTTCTGAATTTATCTGTACATTTAATTACTCCAAACCGATATAGAGCAAGCATGGAAAACATTACCGCAAAAGTACCCAGCACCGCTTGCGGAACGATTCCCGGATAAGCAGCTTCAAATATTGCCGAAACTCCCCCTAAAAATAATCCTTCGCATATTGCATATACGGGCACCAAAAACTTTATTCTCGTAAAAGCTACAATAAGCCCTGTAATAAAGCCGGCAATTGCGCCACCAAATGTCAACATATTAGCAAAGTCTGTATAACCGGCAGCAAATTTTGTCCACACAAATAAAGCAGCTGCCATAAGGAGAAAACCTAAAAATGCGGCAATTTGAATTGTCCCGTTGATTGTCATAGGTTCTCCCTGTAAAACATGTTCCTGAGCTGCAAACTTCTCATTCAATATCGGATTTGACATAAACTCCTCCTTTTTCCTTATGTAATATTATATCATAAGTTATACATAAAGAAATGAAATTAATCTTTTTTTAATGTAGTATTATACTATGTACCGCAATTGCCAGAAAAAGTTTTTTAAATATTTTGTAAGCGACAAAACTCTGCTTTATAAATATACTTTTCTATCCTTTATTGTCGGAATACTGGAACTTTTTGGGGTTGCATTGACTTACCCTTTTATTAACAAACTTATAAACGACGGAGGGAAAAATTCTCTGTGGTTTGGAGGTCTGATTGTACTGGCTTTTTTAGGGAAAAATCTGGTCATGATTTTTTATAATTCTCTTCAGGTAAAATTTACAAAAATGTGCGAATTTGAAATAATTTGCAAATTTATGAAATATTTCCTGTATGGAGATTACAAAAATGTATCAAAAATACGTTTCGCTCAGAAGCAGCAGATAATAAGCTACCTTATACCAAATACGGTTAACAATTTTCTTATAAGAATCCTGAACCTTTATGTAAACCTCTTTATCTTTATTCTTATTACAGCATTTCTCTTTATAAAATTTTTCACGGCAACAATAGTAACGGTAATATGCTCTATTGTATTACTTTCAGTACAGTATCTGTTTTTTAAATCAAAAACAAAAAATCTTGCCAATGAAATTAATCAAGCCGGAGAAAGTACTAACAGCACCTACAATGAAACTCTGCTTAATCTGAAAAATGTAAAAATTCTCGGCGGAGAAAAATTATTCTATGAAAAATTTTGTAATCAGGTTGAAAAACTTAAAGATATTTCGGGAAAACTTCTTTTCTATAACATAATTCCGCCGTATGTAACAGAACCCTGCATAATATTTCTTCTTCTCATACTGCTTATAATAGTTTCAGTAGAAAACATGTCCGATACAGCATCCCTTGTTGCATCATACGCAGTAATTGTAACCGCAATATTCAGGCTGGCGCCTACAATAAGCAGAATTCAAGTTAATCTTACAAACCTGCAAACAACTTTGCCTCTGGCAGAACAGCTTGTTGATTATTATGAAAAATACAATATAACAAAAGTTAATCCTGTAGAAAAAACTGACAAAATAGAAATGAAAGAATCATTAGAGTTTAAAAATATTTGTTTTTCATATGATACAAAACCTGTTCTTAAAGATATAAGTTTCCGCATTGAGAAAGGAGATTTTATAGGAATAGCAGGTGTTTCCGGCGGAGGGAAAACAACCCTTGCTGATATAATTTCAGGACTGCTCATCCCTCAAAGCGGAGAAATTCTCGTTGACGGCATTCCCGTAAAAAACTTAAACCTCAAAATCGGGTATATTCCTCAGGAATATTCTATAATTTCAGCTTCAATAAGAGAAAATATTGCCTTCGGAGATGAAAACATTAATGACGAAAGAGTAATTGATTCACTAAAAAAAGCTCAAATTTATGATTTTATAACTTCCCGATTTGAAGAAGGAATCTACGCAAAACCTTTTATTGATAATTCCGGATTTTCGCAAGGACAAAAGCAAAGACTTGCAATTGCAAGAGCCCTTTACTTAAATCCTGATATTCTTATTCTGGATGAAGCAACTTCATCTCTAGATTTAAAAACAGAAGAAGAAATCTGTAATGTTTTAAACTCTTTAAAAGGCGAAAAGACGATTATTGCCATAGCACATCGTCTTTCCACTATAAAATCCGCTGATAAAATCATTTTTATGAAAGAAGCTCAAATCGCAGATATCGCAAATTTTAATGAACTTATTTCACATAATAAAGATTTTCAAGAATTAGTTAAACTAAACAGTTCTAACCCTGTCTAATAAATCTTCAATTCTTACTTTCAAATTTTTATCTATAGGACAAGTAGAAAAACCGTCAAGTTTTGCGGCCTCTTCTTTTTCTGCAAAGCTTTTTTCAAGCAGAGCAAGTTTACGTAATGCGATAGACATATCCATTTCCCCCTAAATTTTTATCTTACATATATATAAAGTATTTTTGTTTAAAAAAATTGCCTTTTCTTAATAATTATTAATATTTTATTGCATAATAAAAAGCCGAAATATAATAATTTCGGCAACAACATAATGTAATTGTGCAAATTGCTATTTATTTTTCTTAAGCTCGGCCAATTCTTTTTCAAGCTTGATTATACGTTTTTCAAGCTCTTTGTTTTGTTTCTTAAGATCAGCAGTATCGTTTGCAGTTCTAATATCAAGTTCTTTTACTGCATTGATAAGCGCATAGAACATTTCATCCCATCTGATTCTTAAGAATCCGTCCTCGCCCTTTGTAACAGCTTTAGGGAATACTTTTTGTAAATCCTGAGCCATTACACCGACTTGTGGGGTTTTGTCCGGATCATTTTTGAATGTATAGTTATAAACCTTGAGCTGCTTAATTTTATCAAGCCCTCCTGTAAACACTTCGCCTACATTTTTGAGTCTGCGGTCTGATAATGCCTTGTACTTTGCGAATGCTGAATGATAATAATAGTCATCTTTATGTCCGGTAGCTACTATTTGAGTTTGTCTTCCCCAAGTACCTTCTCTGTAATTGAAACACATGCCGGCTATTAACCTGTTATCTATAGCAGCATCACCGGCAGCAAAGGAATTTTTAACCATCAAATCCCCCATTATCTCTACATCTCCGGTAAAACGCACCTTACCAGGAATAACAACCGTTGTATCAGGATTACCGAGAACGATTTGATTACTTGCTGTTGTTTCTGAATCATATCCAATAGCAACCGAGTTTGTATGATGAGCATTTGCAAGATATCCGAGAGCAACAGAGTTTGTTGAAGAAGCTCTGGAAGAACGCCCAATTGATACAGAATTAGCCCCGTAAGAATTTGAGGAACGACCTAAAGCAGCGGAATCGCTTCCGGAAGCATTTGCAGAACAACCTAAAGCAGCGGAATTGCTTCCGGAAGCAATTGCAAAACGACCTAAAGCAGCAGCATTACTGGAAGCCCTTGAAAAAGGTCCTATAGCAGTTGCAGAAGGAGAGGAAGCATTTGCAGAAGAACCTAAGGCTGCAGCATCATTAGAAGCCTTTGTAGAAGAACCTATAGCAGTCGCGTAAGAACCGCTGGCATTTGCAGAAGGACCAACTGCTGTACTGTATGTAGAATTCCCCTTGGAACGATAACCTAATACTGTTGAATATGAACCATTTGCATTTGCAGAAAAACCTAAAGATGTAGCGTAAGAACCGCTGGCATTTGAAGAAGCTCCAATTGCAGTGGAACCTGACTTGCTTTCTGAATTATAACCTATAGCTACAAAACTTGAAGAATTGAGAGTTTTATTTGTTAATGCAACCGATTGATTTTTAAATCGCATCTTTATGGAATTACTTCCACCGCTTTCCGCAAAAGCCACTTGAGGCTCATCACCGTTTGATTCTATATATAACTTTGTCTCCCCAACCTCGGACGGAGTACTGCTACTACCTATCATAGCAATTTTATTCTCATCTCCTGCCGGATTGTACGTAATAGAACCGTTTAGTCCTGCATACATCCACGGACTGCCGCTTGTTCCCGCATCCCTCATTAGCTTCTTACTTACCATCGGCGCTGATGCTGCGGCTATGATTGCTACTATAAGCAGCACGACCATCATTTCCATCAGCGAAAACCCTGCTTTCCTCATATTTCCTCACTTTCATGCAACAAAATTACCATTGTGTTGCAGGGGTAAATGAAATAGAATTATAACGCGATTTTTTAACTATAAAGCGGATTTAAGTAATTTATCTTGAAATAATAGTAAAACCCTTGAAATAAGTGTGTTTGAGAAATAAATATAACCAATCAGTTGTTATAAAACTTAAATACTATACAAACTAGTAACTGTATGGTATTATGGTCAAAAGACAACACAATGGTAATTTTGTTGCAAGAATAAAAAAAAGCCCACCATTTCCCGGGTGAGCTCTTTTTATTTTGTTATACATTACCAGACAACTTTTTCAATAAGTTCAATCTCATATCCGTCAGGATCCTGAATAAATGCAATCTTAGAACCTTTACCATTTAAATCAAACGGAGCGTAAAGATATTCATATCCGAGGTCAGAAAGTTTTTTACTAAATTTTTCCAGCGATTCAACTGCAAACGCAAAGTGACCGAACCCGCTGCCGATATTGTATCCCTCTTCAGGGGTTTCATCGTTGTATGTAAGTTCAATCTGACATGTTTTTTCTTTATCGTTCAAAAAATATAATGTACAATCTTCAAGTCTTTTTTGGTGATCAAGTTCCATATCAAGAACCTCTGTATAAAACTTTAAAGATTTCTCAATATCTTTTACTCTGATCATAGTATGCAAAAATTTCATAAAGCACCTCCTTTTTAATAAATCATACAATAAAAGAACTTTTATGATAAGATTATCTTATGAAGCATGAATTTACACAAAAAGTTTATTATGCTGACACCGATGCTTTTGGTGTTGTATGGCACGGTTCATACCTCAGATGGCTGGAAGCCGGAAGGGTCGAACTTTGTGAAAAGTTGGGATTCAATCTTGCAGATTTAGAAAAAAAAGATATTGTTCTTCCTGTAACAAATATGAACGTGAGATACAAGGCATCTGCAAAAATTGATCACGAACTTGTTATTGAAACAACTATATCAAAAGTGACACCGATTACGATAGTTTTCAACCAGACTATCAAAGATAAAAATACAGGGGCGTTATATATTCAGGCAGAGTTTGAAATTGTTGCCGTTAACAATGAAGGCAAGTTGTACAGAAGACTTCCGCAGGAACTCAAAGATGCTTTTGAAAGGGCGTCAGGATGCAAAGATTAAATAAATTTATAGCATCTTCAGGAATTTGCTCAAGACGCAAGGCTGATGAATTTATTGAAGCAGGAAAAGTTTCCGTAAACGGAAAAACCGTTACCGAACTTGGATTTCAAGTCGGCACAAAAGACATTGTTAAGCTGGAAGGCAAAGTTATAAAGCCTCAAAAACTTGATTATTACAGATTTTATAAACCTGCAGGATACATTACAACGTCCGATGATGAAAAAGGAAGAAAAACTATTTATGATGTTATTCCTCCCGAATTAAAGCACTTAAAACCTGTTGGCAGGCTTGACAAGGATTCTACGGGATTAATTATTATGACAACGGACGGAGAATTAATCAACCAGATGACGCATCCGTCAATAAAAGTTCCTAAAATTTATATAGTTCAAATCAACGGGAAAATCACTCCGGAAGACGGCGAAAAAATGTTTAACGGGATTGAAATTGAAACAGATTCCGGAGAAAAAAGAACCGCTTATGCGGAAGTTTTTCCGATAGAAATTGATACTAAATCTTCAATGGTTAGAGTCACTTTATATCAGGGAATAAACCGCCAGATTAGAAAAATGTTTGCTAAACTCGGATTTGAAGTTATATCACTTAAAAGGGTTCAGCATGCAACAATAACTATTGACGGTTTAAAAAGAGGACAGATAAAACCTCTTAAACCGAAACAGGTAAAAGAACTTAAGATATACCTTTCAAAAATAGAAAAGAAACAGGAATGCTCAGAATAGGAATTACAGGAAATATTGCTTCCGGAAAATCTGCTGCGGAAGATTTCATCAGAGATGCCGGCTTTAAAGTATATGACACAGACAAAATTGCTCATGAAATCTTAGAAAATTCTAAAGAAGTAAAACAAGCCTTTTCAAATTTTGACATTTTATCAAACGGAGAAATTGACCGAAAAAAACTGGCTAAAATAGTATTTTCAGACAAAAAACAACTTGAAAAACTTGAAAAAATAATTCATCCGGAAGTAAAAAAAGAAATATTAAAAATTTTTAGTTTATCTGGAAACGAAAAGGCGGTTTTTATTTCTGTTCCGCAGCTTTTTGAAGCAGGATTTGAAAGCCTGTTTGATAAAATAATCTTTATCACGGCAGAAAAATCTCTCCGGCTTACCCGCTTAATGAAACGCAACAACTTAACGGAAGAAGAAGCTTTATTGAGAATAAATGCCCAGCAGGGTGAAGATAAAAAAACTACACAATCAGATTATATAATAGAAAACAACTCGACACCGGAAGTCTTACAAATTCGTATCAGAGATTTTTTAAACTCTATAAAATAAAAAAAAGGAATTCTTGTAAATACAGAATTCCAATGGTTGTTTGACTTTTCTTTTTCTTTTCTCTTTTAATATTTTCTCGTGTTCCTTAATTCCGGGATTCCCGTCCCAAAATTTCCCCCGCCTGCTAATCCAGTAGCGCCTCTAAGATTCTGGCATTTTTGTCTGCCAATCCGCTTTTTCTGACCTGGCTGCGCGTAATATAACTTCTCAGAGCTTCTCTAATCAGTTCTGATCTTGATCTGCTTTCCAAGTCTGCAACTTCGTCAATTTTGCCTAAGAAACTTTCAGGCATTGAAATTAATACTCTAGCCATGTCGTACTCCTTTTTATACTTTTAAAACTTTAAATATTTTTTCCGTCTCGTATATATATAAAGTATTTACAGAAAAAATAATTGCCTTTTTAGAAAAGAATTGTTAAGTTATATTACAAACTAGACTCTTTCTAAGTTCGGCAAACCAATATCCCTGCGGTAATACATTCCATTAAATTCAATTTCGCAAGCTTCCCTGTACATTTTATCTACAGAGGAAGTAACGGT
The DNA here is from genome assembly GCA_944326125.1 of Candidatus Gastranaerophilales bacterium. Taxonomy (GTDB): domain Bacteria; phylum Cyanobacteriota; class Vampirovibrionia; order Gastranaerophilales; family Gastranaerophilaceae; genus CAG-196. Next base: position 16,016 of record CALVCR010000099.1, read on the forward strand.
TCTTCCGGTTGTGGTTAAAACAAGCACCGAACCGTTAACAGCTTCGTATTCAAGATACTTATTTTTCTTAACTGAGGGATAAAAAGATACCAGAGTATCTTCATCCAACAAGTCCAAACCCTTGACTGCATTTTCAGTATTTTCTTTATTCCTGCAAGTTAAAACAAGAGAGGACGAAAACAAATCTTTTTGGCCTATATATTCAACTTCATCACTGAAAGATCCTATTACACAGGAATTAAAAAGCATATACAGATCAGAATCAATGAGTTCAAGAACAGAGGCAGCATCACAATCCTGCATAAATTCTTCGTAACCAAGGATAGACAATTTGCCGTCATCCGTAATTATTCCGTTTACACCGAGTATTCCGGTATACGGATTACCTTCTATCTCAAGGTAGTCGAGGGTTGGATATATAACGTTATCCATTAAAAAATACTCATGTTCTATAGATAACTTATAATTCGGAGAGCAGGCGCCCATTCCTGAAGTAAGCTGTCCTCCCTCACCTTCAAGTGAATGCTTATACATAATTGAAGATCCTATCGGAAGAGCTTTATATCCGTCTGTAATTGTATAAAAAGAAAACGGAGTTCCCCATACATAATCCTCAATAATCATCTTTCCGGCTTTTTCAGCAAATACAGAATCTACAATATTTTTAGCCGACTTGGATGAAGTTAAAACTACTGCGCTTGAAGGTTCATTTGTTTTCAATACAAAAGGATTCTTAAGATTTTTTATATAATCCATAATAAGATTAGTTTTCTCAAAAATCCCGAACTTTGGTGTTGGGATCCTGAGCTTATACAGAACTTTTTTAGCAAGAGCTTTATCAAAAATTATAGATGAAGCACCTGTTGACGGTGCAAAAACCGGTTGATTATTACTGCTAAAGACTTCTGTTAAATCACTTAATAAAGAAGCTCTTGAACATGGAATTGTAAGATCTATCTCATTTTCCAACACAAAATCAAGCAGCCCTTTTGAATCATTTTCTCTGATATCAAGAGTTGTAGCAAATTCTTTCAAAGTATCGCTTGAAGGCGCTACATATATTTCATGTTTTTCTGCCAATTTTTTAGCAAGAGAATATGCCTTTGCAGAATTGCCTATAATTAAAATCTTTTTTGCCATAGGTTAATTATAGCATAGAATTAGTATTAAAAATTAATTCTTTAATAAAGAAATCTACAAACTATTAATCATCCCGAGCAAGAATTCCATATTGGTATTTCGTGTCGTGGACGCCAACGTCGCACTCGCCTCCTGTAATATCTGATAGCGGATTAAATCTGAACTCTCCTCCGCTACATCCGCATCCCTCAATG
>CALVCR010000100.1 GCA_944326125.1 Candidatus Gastranaerophilales bacterium
AATCAAGTTAATCAGACATTTTCAGGTGATTCAAAAACTGAAGAAATAAAAAACAAAATATAAACTTTAATTTTCTTAATACTCATTTTGAGTGTTACAAATAATCATTTAAGGTGTTTCTTTACAAAAACTCTTTCAAGTGGGTTGCGCGAGGGAGCAGAGGCTGGAGTATTTTGTTATGTGTTAAAAATACATAACAAAATACGGAATTGCCGTTTATCGCGACCGAGCAAGAGCGAATCCCACCGTCTCCGGATTTTTTTCGTTTAAATTTGGGGTTATTGGATTCGAACCCCAATGCGAAGTGTACTTTTTTGAGTGATTTAGTAGGAAGTGAATCAAATATCGGTTGGGCATACCTGCCCAACCGACCAAACCTAATGGCTTCTTACATTGGTATTTCAGCAGTCATGCAATGTATTCCACCTCCCCGATTGGCCAGTATATCCATTATTGCATTATCACATTCAAAACCTTTCGAGGGTAATGTTAAGCTAAATATGTCATTATTATTATACTTTTGGACTTCTTCTTTTATGCCTCCAGAAATAAAATGAATTTTTTCAATATTTTTTACTTTTGCTTTTAAATCTTTTTCAAACAATATTTCTAAATATTCTAACTCTGGACATGAACCTTTAGTCGAATTTGTTATATACGAAATTTTATTATTTTTATTTATAAATGCTAAAGCGTTTATAAAATTAATATTTTCAGAATACCACCCCCCGATATTTATTGGAATAAAACCGTAACTTTTTAATACCTCAGAATGATTTTCCATTTGGGGCTGCGTAGAATGTTTTTGAAGTTTTTTTATAAGCTCTTTACTATAAGGAAATTTCTTTTCTAATATATCAATATTTTTTAAATTTTCACTAAAATCATTTACAAGTACATATGGATAACCTATAGGACGTATAACTTCATCAAGATCTCTAAAAAATTCATTTACCGTAAATATATTTTGAGGTTTAATATCTAATAATTCACAAAAAAGTTCAATAGTCGGTTTATCTGCAAATTTATCAAAGGAAGATTGTTCATAGATTTCCATTGAATTTACAATGGCCCATTTTTCGTTATTGTTTTTATATCCAATATAATAATTCCCGCCACGAGGGATGAATTTTTCAGATTTAATTTTATAATTACCAATTTGGGAAAATTCCGATAAGCATAGAATCGCTTCTTGTGTATTTGCTAAAATAGTATCAACTCCTTTTTGTTGTACAAAGGCTTTTCTGTCCTGTCCCCATATCGAAAGTTTAGGATTGGAAGCTATATTTTCTGATATCTTTTTTGATATTTTCATATTATTTTGGTTTATAAATAAATCTAAATGTTCCTCTTTGGCAATTTTAGTCATTTCATTAAAAATTCTTTTTTCAGCAGGTTGGTTAAGCCCTTGCATATAAAGACCTTTTAGTCGAGTAACGTCATATCCTTTAAAACTGTAATTTTGATTATTGTTTAATGATTTTATTTTCATATTTAATTTAAAAATGAGCAAAATTTTTTTTGTTAGAATCCTCAATTGCGCTGTTCAAAATCATCAAATATACTGTTTTACAGTATTTTATTATTTGAGCGGAAGCGATTATGACAATCCTACCGTTTCCGGATTTTTTTGTTTAAATTCTGGCTATGGAAGTTGAATTCCAATGTAAAATTGTTTATCTTTGTATTTTAATTTATTAAGTTATAATATAGAAACCAAAACACAAGGAGTTAATATGAAAAAATCAATCAATGTATTTGAATATACTAAAGAGATTATGGAAGCCATTCCTAAAGGGGTTTTGGTAACTACAAAAGCTGATAAAATAAACTCTATGACTATCGGCTGGGGATCTTTAGGTATTGAATGGGGGCTGCCTATTTTCACTGCTTATATTAGAACTGGAAGGTTTACGGCCGAACAACTCAACAAAAATCCGGAGTTTACGGTAAATATTCCTGCAGGGGATTTTAACAAAAAGATCTTAGGTATTTGCGGCTCAAAATCCGGAAGAGAATTTGATAAGATTACGGAAGCAAATTTAACCCTTGTTGACGGAAATAAAATCAGTGTTCCGGCAATAAAAGAGTTACCGTTAACATTGGAATGCAAAGTTATTTATAAACAAACACAGGTTCTGTTTGAGATTCCGGAAGAAATCCGGAGTGCAAACTATCCGCAGGATGTGCCGAGTTCTAATCCGAGAGCTAATAAGGATGTGCACATTGCTTTTTACGGTCAGATTGTAGATGCGTATATTATTGAATAAAAACTTTATAACGAATTAATCAGGCTTCTTTTTATTACATGATTTTCTTGCAGATATGGTTTTATTGGGGCAGTCTTTTTGTCCTTATTCTCAAAATTCAGGCTTAATTCTGTAGGGAAAGTTGTATAAAAATCTGTAAGATAATACTTACCGTTTGAATCAAGCAAGCCTGCATAATGCATAAAGCCGTGTTTATCCAGTAAAACATCATTAACTGTTTTTGCATTTTTAATTTGTCTTATGTTTCTCCGTCGTATTTTTTGAGAATTTTTTATAACTTCATCTTCCCGTGAATATATTTTCAATAGTCTTTCTGAAGCACTCGGATATGTATCGACATAAGATATAAGCATTTTTACCTGTCCTAAAATGTCATCAATCAGCTTTTTATCTTTTCCTTCTTGTCGATATAAAAGTTCTAATTTTTGAAATATTTCATCATAGAGTTTACGCAAGTCTTGTTCTTGAAAACCTTCAGTGCCAAGACTGTAATTTGCAGCAGCCCTTGCAAGGAAATGGAGTTTTCCTGTTTCCAAAAGCGGAGTAAACGTATAAAGTACATTTGCCATCCTGTCTGTATAGATATTTCTTATTTTCTTTGCGCGCTCAAATTCTCCCGCTTTTTCAAATGCAACTTCCTTTGTGTGCATTAGATGATAAGGATTAACGGATAAATTAAACTGTACAATTTTACGTGCGTTTTCCGGATTGCTGTAATATTGTGCGTATTTTTCAGCCCTCATTTGAGCCTTTTTATTATTCGGATTCCAACCTGCAGTATCAAAGACATTTTTTAGCCCGAAAGAATCCCTCATTCTTTCGGAAAGTTCTATGAAATCGTGCTCTTTTCCTTCATTATCTGTAAGATAGAGATCCATTCCGTCGGCATCGTGAAACAATGTCATATAAGGATCAAGATTTTTGCGGTTTCTTGTAATCGAAAATCCGAGCCGTTCGTTAAGTTCTTTAAAGCCGTCTGTCAGGGCTTCAAAATCATTCCAGCTCATTTTATTTATATGTTCGCCCTCTTCTTTAATAGGCGGCGAACCTCCCGCATAACAGTGTGAACATATATTATTGCATCCTCTTTTAATAGCAGCTTCTGAGATAGTTTGGCCTATCAACGCAATCTCTTTCATATTTAATCCCGCAAAAACTTTTATTCCGTCTTGAATTCCGTTTAATTCGGATAAATTCAGGTCATATATCTCTAAGTCTTTGAAATTTTTTCTTGTCAGCCTTTGGGACTTAAGATACTCACTTGCTTTTATAAATTGCAGAGATTTCGGCTTTGGTACAAAATTTCCTTTAAAGTTAAGTGTATACGGATGATAAATTCTTTCTAAAGCTTTGGAATTCGCTCCTATTGCTCTATTGTAATTATAGTGTGTGTTTACTGTATTTATACTCTGAATTCTCATGTTTTATTTAAAACTTGTGAAAAATTTTATTGCTAAAGCCTGCTCTAAATTGTAAACTTCCGTGAAATGTGTTATTATAAACATATCAATTTTAAAGTTTTCTGCAAATAAATAAGGTTTAGTTAACGCACACGTAAAGGAGGTGTTTATGAAAGGTTTTGCTATGCTGACAATAGGTCAGACAGGGTGGATTACAAAAGATGTGCCAAAATGCGGTCCAAATGATGCTATTTGTAAACCGCTTGCACTTGCGCCTTGTACATCTGATGTACATACTGTCTGGGCCGGAGCAATCGGAGACAGACACAATATGATTCTGGGACACGAAGCTGTCGGTGAAGTTGTAGAAGTCGGAAACTTAGTTAAAGACTTTAAACCGGGAGATAAGGTTCTTGTCTCAGCTATTACTCCTGATTGGAATTCTCTGGAAGCTCAAGAAGGATATTCAATGCATTCGGGCGGAATGCTTTCCGGATGGAAGTTTTCTAATTTTAAAGACGGAGTATTTGCAGAATATTTCCATGTTAATGATGCAGACGGAAACCTTGCACACCTGCCGGAAGGAATAAGTCTTGAGGCAGCTTGTATGATTAGTGATATGGTCCCTACAGGATTCCATGGTGTTGAACTTGCAGATGTTCAATTTGGTGATAATGTTGCGGTAATCGGGATAGGCCCTGTCGGATTGATGTCTGTTGCTGCAGCTGCAATAAGAGGAGCTGCTAATATTTATGCAGTAGGTTCAAGAAAAAATTGTGCAGATCTTGCAAGAGAATTTGGAGCCACTGATATTATTAACTATCGTGAAGGAGATATTGTAGAACAAGTTATGGACAAAACTCGCGGAAAAGGTGTTGACCGCATTATTGTAGCGGGCGGAGATAACGATACCTTCGATCAGGCAATAAGAATGCTTAAACCGGGAGGAAAAATCGGTAATGTAAACTATCTTGGAGAAGGTGATTATGTTAAAATTCCGCGTGTTGAATGGGGCTGCGGAATGGGACATAAGCAAATTGCAGGCGGGTTAATGCCTGGCGGCAGACTGCGTTCAGAAAAACTTGCAAGACTTGTTTTAGCCCATAGAATCCACCCTGAAAAACTGATTACTCACACTTTCCATGGTTTAGAAAACGTAGAACCGGCTCTTATGCTTATGAAAGATAAACCAAGAGATTTAATTAAACCTATTGTTTTAATTTAATTAAATTTTTAATGAGGGGCGGAAGCAAAGCTTCCGCCCCTTATTTTGGTAATAAATTATCAATCCAATTTCCGCTTAAAAGTCCATCCGGCAAGACTTAATGTAACAGCTGCTATTAATATAAGCGGTATCCAATTCGTTATAACATCTTCTAAACCCATACCTTTCAAAAATATACCGCGTGTAAGCACCATAAAAAATCTTATGGGGTTAAGAAGGGTAAGGTATTGTAAAAATATTGGCATATCTTCAATAGGAGAAATAAATCCGGATAATAAAATTGCCGGCATCTGAAAAGTTATTACCCCCAGAATCGCCTGCTGCTGGGTTTTACAAATAGAAGATATAAACAATCCTACTCCGACTATTGATAAAAGTGAAATAAAAATTGAAACCAGAAATAATATAACTGATCCTGCAAACGGAACTTTAAAAAATATTACTACTATCAATGTCATTATACAGGTAAGAATCATTGCAATCATAAGCGGCGGAACAGTTTTCCCGGCCAGTATTTCAAACGAAGATAAGGGGCTGACTACAAGCTGGTCAAAAGTTCCCATTTCCCGTTCTCTGGCGACGGAAAGAGCCGTCAAAAGCAGAGTTATAACAAGTGCCAGCATTGCAACAATAACTGTTAAAATATACCAGCGGTATTCAAGGTTCGGATTATACCAATTTCTTATAACTACATTGATAGAAGCTCCTTTCCGAGCCAGTATTTCATTATTATATCCGTTAATAATCTGAGAAGCATAACCTCCGGCGATGGAAGCAGAGTTTGTTTGTCTTCCGTCCACTACAATCAGTACTTCTGTCGGGATTTGGGCTTTTATTTTAGATGAAAAATCCGTATTTATATATAGTCCTATCTGAACTTTTTGGGTATCAATTTTTGATTTAAAATCTTTTTCATCTTTTGCGTAATAAAACTTCCTAAACCGGGGAGAGTGTTCAAATCTTGATAAGAGTTCTCTTGACTCTTGAGAATTATCTCTGTCAATTACCACTGTATCAATATTTTTAACCTCCATTGTTATAGCATTTGCAAAAACAAGGAGCTGAAGCAAAGGAAGCGCAATAATTATACCTCTGCTTTTAGGGTCCTTCCAGATAGTAATAAATTCTTTTTTTATTAATGCAAGTATTCTTCTTAAACTATCTCTTATCATTTTGTAAGCCTCATATCAGTTTTCTTATAGACAAGACCAAATAAAATCACCCCTAGAACTGTCAGGAATACGGAATTTAACAAGACTATTTCCCAGATAGTTCCTGCCATAAACTCGCTTTCAATAAATGTTATGTAGTATCTGGGAGGAAGTATTCTTGTCAGGTGCTGGAAAAATATCGGCATTGAATTTATCGGAAACATTAAGCCTGAAAGCAAAAGAGCCGGAAGGAATGCTATACCCAAAGATACCTGGCTTGCAAGGAACTGGTTTTTTAATACAGATGATATTAAAAGGCCGATACCTAAAGATGTAAACAAAAACAAACCGCTCACCCCGAAAAGTACAAGCAGATTCCCGCGGAAAGGTATTTGAAACACTACTATACACATAAATACATTAAACATCATAGAAAGCATTCCAAGAGTAAAATAAGGAATGTATTTACTCAAAACAATATCAATTTTTCTTACTCTTGTTGTTAAAAGGGATTCCATAGTTCCGCGTTCCCATTCCCTTGCAACTACAAGAGCCGTAAGAAGAATCCCGATAAGGGTCATTGTAATTGCGATTGAACCAGGAAGTATAAAGTAATGGCTGTTCAAATCCTGATTATACCAGACTCTCATCTGAAGATTAATAATTGTTTTCGAAGCATAAGGGGCGTGCTTACTCGTAAACAGCCATTTGTTTGCAATTTGTGAAGCATAGTTTTGGACATAATTTGCCGTATTAACTTCTGAACCGTCAGTAATAATCAGCAAATCTCCTGTTTGTTTTCTGGAAAGTTTAGAAGAAAAGTCATTGGGAATAATAACCCCGCCCTTTAGTTTTGAGCGGACAATATCTTCACTTAAAGAAGATTCGTTATCATAAACTTTTGACCTTACATATTTACTGTGTCCAAAAGATTTTACAAGGGTTTGAACCTCTACGGAAGGATCATCATTTTTAATTCCGACAGTTACTTTAACGGTATCAAGGTTAATCCCGTACATATAGATTAAAATTGAGATAAGCGGAAGTATAAAAGCTATTATTATACTGCTAGGATCTCTTATTATTTGTAAAAACTCTTTTTTTATTAATGCTTTCAGGATCTTCATTTAGTATCAACTCCCGCTCCCATAATAAGATTAATAAAAGCATCTTCCATATTATCGGTATCGGCTTTTTTCTTTAACTCATCCGGAGTCCCTACCGCAATAGCTTCACCCTTATAAAACAAACTTATTCTGTCACAGTATTCCGCCTCGTCCATAAAATGAGTTGTAACCAGAATAGTTACCCCTCTTTTTGCAAGCGCGGTTATATGATTCCAAAACTCTTTTCTTGCAATAATATCAACACCGGAAGTCGGTTCATCCAGAAAAAGTATCGGCGGATTATGTATAAGAGCACATGCAAGCGATAAACGCTGTTTAAAACCGAGCGGTAAGTCTTCGGATTTTTGGTCTTCAATTTCCTTGAATCCAAATATATCAATAATTTCATCTACACGTTTTTTTCTGTCAACAAATTTAATCCCATAAGCAGATGCAAAAAATTCAAGATTCTGCCTCAAAGTCAAACTTCCGTACAGAGAGAATTTCTGAGCCATATACCCTAAATTAGAACGAGCCTTCCCGGGATTTTCCAAAATATCTATCCCCATAATCTTAGCCGTTCCTCCGGTTGGTTTAGCAAGTCCGCACATCATTTTAAAAGAAGTGGATTTTCCGGCTCCGTTAGGGCCGAGCAATCCGAAGATTTCCCCTCTGTTTATACAAAAAGAGTTGTTTTTAACAGCATAAAAATTACCATATTTTTTCTCCAATTTTTCTGCCAAAACAGTACACTCTTCTATAACTTCAATCGGCTGATAATTTTTAGCTATTAAAGATTCTTCTCTTTTATATCCGCCCATTAACTCAATAACTCTTGATTCAAATTCTTTTTTGTCAGCCGCAAGCCCGTCCGGCCTCCCATTATAAATAACTTTACCCTTATCAAGAATAACCGCCATATCAAAGCTTTCCGCCTCATCAAGATAAGCAGTTGACCACAGAACAGATGTATCAGGGGTGATAAGTTCTCTTACCATTTTCATTAAATCACGTCTGGAAATAGGATCTACCCCGACAGAGGGCTCGTCAAGCACAAGAAATTCCGGGGTATCGAGAAGACTGCATCCAAGCCCGAGTTTTTGCTTCATCCCGCCTGACAAAGCTCCCGCCAGTCTATCTTGAAACGGCTCCAGATTTGTCATTGAAAGCACCTTATCAAAATCATAAGGAACCCCTTTCAAATCCGCATAAAGCCTCAGGTTTTCAATAACTGTCAAATCCTCATAGAGACCAAACTTTTGCGGCATATATCCTATTTTAAGAGAAAGTTCATCTCTCCGGGTAAAAGGATCTAACCCCAGAGTCGAGACAGAACCGCTGTCCGGCAGAAGCAAACCCGTTATCAGCCGTATAAGAGTCGTCTTTCCGGAACCGTCAGCCCCTATTAGCCCGGTTATTTTACCTTTTTCTATTCCAAGAGAAAGGTTATCAATTGCAGCCAATGAACCAAAAGTTTTAGTAAGGTTTTTAATTTCTGCGGTTAGCATCAGCACCATCACCTTTGAGGTTAATTTTAATTGTAGTAGGCATACCCTGCCTTAAGTATTCATCAATATTATCAATATACACCCTGATTCTGTATACAAGACTTGTTCTTAAATCTGTTGATTCTACAGTCTTAGGAGTAAATTCCGCAACCGGAGATATATATCCCACATACCCGTCATATTCTCGTTTTTTACCGGTTTTAGGATCAACTGTATCTGTGTAAACTTTTACCCCCATTCCGTACTTAATATTTCCAAGATCCGTTTCATTTACATATGCTCTTATCCACACAGGTTTTGTTTTGGAAATAGTATAAACAATCTGTCCCTTGCTTACATTTGCTCCCGGTTCTTGAACCCTAACCATTACAACCCCTTCATCAGGAGCATAGATTTTTGTGTAATCAAACTGGTTCTTAGCAAAATCCCGCTGAGCAAGAGCTGCCTTGTAATCAGCTTCGGTTTTATTTTTGGTATTTAAAAGCGTTTCACATTCCTGTTGTGAGACAGTATTATCAAGACATAAAGGTTTTTGTCTTTCGTATATAGAAGAAGCATCTGCACTCAAAGCTTGCGCCCTCAAGACTTCCGCCTCTGCCTTTTCAAGATTGGACTTGTAATCTCTGTTATCCAAAAGCGCAATTAACTCACCTTTTTTTACACCATCTCCTTCTTCTTTCAGCATTTTTTCAATCTGGCCGGATACCTGAAAGCTTAAATCTACCTGACGGATTTCAATATTTCCGTAAAGGGTTAAAATGTCGGGATTTTTTCTGTTTTTAAAGAATAAAAATACCGCTGTTAATAATATCAGAATTATTAAAACAATTATTATGATTGATTTTTTCTTCATATTCTTCCTCCGCTTGCTTTATAAAGCGTAAAATAATCGACAAGTCTACGGGTTTTTGTCTGAGCGCTTTTTTGTTCTTTATCTACAAACCTTGTATTTTCTCTTAAAAAATCAGGAGCAGAGATAGTTCCTCTTGAATGTTTTTTCAAGTTATCGTAAAAAATCAAGGCTTCTGCTTTTTCAATTTCTTTTGTATTCCTATCTATCTCTGTATCTTGTTTAATTATGCAAAGTGCGGTATTCACTTCTTTTACAGCTTCAAGAGAGATTTGCCTGTAATCTTCAAACAACTCTTCATACTTTGCTTTTTGTAATTTCAAATTAGCAACTTTCATCCCGCCTTTAAAAATATCCTGACTGGCTCCTGCAAGAATCGCAGCAATAGAAGCGTCCCAGGAGAAAAATGTTCCCGGCGCTATTGTATTAAATATCCATAAACCTGTAATATTAAACCTTGGAAGGAATTCTTTTCTTGCAACCCTTACATCAATCTTTGCTTTTTCCAGATTTTTCTCCGCCTTCATTACATCCGGACGGGAAAAGATTATATCAGAATCAACCGAAGAAGGAATTTCACCCGAATATTCAAATCTTTCCAACTCTCCGCGTTTAAGCTCAGATATACACTCGGAAGACATTCCACACAAAACTGCAAGCTGCATCAAAAGAGTATCTCTTTCTTTCCTTAACTCCAAAAGCGAATTTTTAGCACTATTGAGGCGCTGCTCTTCCATTTTTAGAACTTCATTATTAATCACACCTCTTTCAAGTTTTCTTACTTCGGATTTATAAATCTCTTCAAAAGATTCAAGAGCGTATTCTTGTTTTTTTATCAAATAATCGTACTGCAGAATATTTGTATAAACACTAGCAATATCACTTAAAAGAGAAATGTATACAGATTTTTCTTCAAACTTTGCTGCTTCGTATGCTTTTTTTGCGCTTCTTGTTTTATCTCTGTTTTTTAAAAGAAAATCAGCCTCATAATTCACCATAAACGGGAGAACAAAAGCATTCTGTTCAAGCTCAAAATTATCAAGCTGAGGAACGTGTATTCCCAAGTAATTAGCATTTACTCCCAGATGAGGAAGCTCTTGCCCGAGTGAATATTTTGCCTGTTGCCTGTATTGTTCAACTCTATAACCTGCAATTTTAAGATTATGATTATTTTCAAGCGCAGTATTAATGTAATACATCAGACAATCATCATTAAATTTCTGAAAAAATTCCAGATTTAGCTCAGCCCTGTCAAGCGCAAAAACACTCTGGCAGGAAAAAATTATCATAAAAAATATAACGAGCTTTTTAAGCAATTCCTGCCTCCTTAAATAGACTTTCGACATAAAGTTTTACATTCTTTTTTATAATTTTAATATCTTCCTGAATAAATTCATCCTGCCCGAGCAGTCTAAGTGAAAATCCGGATAATATTCTCGGAGAATTTATCTGAGAGAGAATAAAAAGAGTTTTAAATATAATTTCTCTTTCACAATAAGTCTCACTAAACAGAGATGCAACCAATTTCCTCAGGTACTTTAAAACAGGAGATCTTTCAATTGCATTTCCGTTTTGCTGCTCTTTTAAAAGAATAGTTATTAAATCTTTTGATATGTTTGAATAGAAAAAATCTACGACTTTATCAAGAATTTTCAGCAGGAGTTTTTTTCTCTCCTCAAGCGGATATTCTTCCGGTGCTTTGTCTAAATCCAGAAATGTTTTTGCAAAACCGGTTTGTTTTTCTATCAAATCATCAATAATACCTTGGTAAAGCTCTTTTTTGCCGCCGAAATAATAAGATATCATACAAACATTAACACCGGCATCTTTACATATATCTCTTATACTCGTTCCATCAAACCCGTTTGATGCAAAGAGTTTTATTGCACTATTCAGAATCTTTTCTTTTGAATTATTCTCTTTAATATTTTTCATATATAAATTATAAAACAAACGTTTGATTTATTCAAGGGGATAAAAAATTTTCCTTCAATTAAAGGATAAACGAACAGTTAAAGCTCCTGTTTAATAGAATCTTTTACATTTGAAAGAGGGCCGTTATCAGGATTTCTCAGAATTTTATAATAGTTTTTTGCATAAACTATCGGGAACTTTGGCAGCCAGCCGATTTTCATAAATATAGAAATAGCTTCTGCACCTTGAGACAGCATAAGTTCGTCAATTGTTGCTTCGTAAGCCGGTGATATTGATGAAAAGACTTTAAGAGTATAATCTGTAGCAGTTACAATAGAATACTTGGAAGCCGCACCTGGACTGGTTACCAGTTTTGTAATTTTAAAAGATTTATCCTCTTTTAATTTTTTTATATCATCCGGGAGTGTAAGAGTTTCCGCTGAAACCTGCTCAAGTTCATACCATTCGCCGTTATATTTAGCTCTCATTATATTAGGTTTCGGCATATAAATATCATCACAGACATAATCAATAAGGATTTTTCCGTCTTTATCTCTTACTCCGTATTTATAATCTTTTGAAACTAAGAACATTCCGCCAAATAGAAGATCAATGGTATCCTGCTCTTGCGGAATTATGACATTACCGTATTCATCATAAAGTCCAAAGCCTTTTCCGTTTTTAAATTTGGCATACTTACCCAGAAGTCTCGCTGCGTGGGAGTATTTAAAATTAACAAGAATAGTTCCGTCTTTTGAAACAATACCATACCTGCTTCCCTTAAGCGCTATAAAAGAATTATCCCCTAAGCGTATTAGTTTTTTATAAACGGGTTTGGTTATAATATTATTGTTCTCATCTTGTAATCCAAATTTACCGGAATCGCTATAGACAGTAACCTCACCGGCAGCAAAAACAGATGATGACAAAACAATCAAACTTATTAAAACGGAAATAAACTTTTTCATACCGATATGATAACATAAAATTTCTCTATGCTATAATTTTTTTGAGGATGGAATATGAAAAAAATAAGAATTGAGCATGCTGTATTATTTATAATTGTTGCACTAGTCTTTTTATGGATGGTGTTTTACACAATATTGTTACCTAAAATTATAACAAGTGATTTTGCAATTAATAAAGCAAAGAAAATCGCCGCAAAAACTCTTGGTGTCGAACTTACGGTAGAAAGACCTGTTCTTGAAACAAGTATTCTTCCGAGATTAATTATCGGGTGTAAAAATTTATCTGTTAAGAAAGGGGACGAAAATCTGCTTGTTTTAAAAGATTTTAAAACAGATTTTACATTCGGACTTATTTTTAACAGAAATATTACATTCAAAGAACTCGGTATCGATTCAGTTTTCGCGGACGTAGATAAAATTATGGCGCTTTTGCCTGCCAATAATGAAGAAAAGAAAGAAGAAGCTAAGCCGCTTCCGTTTAAGTTAAAAATATTTGATTCAAAATTTTATATAAACAACTGTGAAATTACTGCATCTTTATCAGATGAAGTAAAATTAAAACTTCTTGGCAAGAAAATGCTGATAGAAGAAAAAAGAAATCCTAAGTATGTAAGGTTCATTGTAGATGCCATCCTTACTAAAGGCAGTCATACAACAAAGATTACGATTAATGACAACAACAGTTTTTATATTGATAAAAAGAGACTTATTATTAAAGATTGTCCTATAAATATTAATAAGTCTAAAATAACTCTAAAATCAATAGCCGGGAAAAAAGGTTTTGCAGTAAAAGCAGAATCTAAGAACTTTAACGTTCAAGATGGAGCTGACCTTCTTGGACTAAACTTAATTCTGGCTAACGGAAGCGATATCCTTGCGGAGACCCAAAATTTAAAGGGTTACGGGGATTTTGATATCTTAATGACTAAAAAAGGTCTGGAAGGTGATATTACTCTCCGCGACGGATTCTTTAATCTGCGTTCTTTGGCAGCTATGCCGGTAAATGTTGAAACCGGAAAAATTACTATGACTCCGGAAAATATTACGCTTAAAGATTTTAACGGATATTACGGCGGGAAAAAGGAGAATAAACTCAAACTTTACGGAGAGGTAAAAGATTATTACAAATCCGTCGATACAAAAATTACAGTTGATACTGTTATGACTGATGATTTTACCAGAAATTATCTGTCTAAACTTATCGGTATCAATGTAACAATGATTGGAGAAAAACCTGCAGGAACAAGAGTTGAAATACTTTCTAAGTACAACAATATCGACGTTAATTATATGGCTCTTCTAACCAAAGGTAATGACATCTTGCTGGAAGGATCTTCTCTGAGCCCTGCCAGCTACGATCGTGCAATTGTTTGCAACATGCACCTTATCGGAAATATTTTAAATATTGAAAATATTAAATATTATATAGCATCCGAAATCAATAAAGACAGTAAAATAAAGCCAATTCTAACACTTAGCGGCAATGTGGATCTGGCTCAAAACTCCAAGATCTTAGACTTTGGATTTGATATCCCAAAACCGCTTCCGAGTGAATTTCTTAATGTATTTTTAGGACAGAAAGTGTTCAGAAAAGGTACAATTTCCGGCAATCTTGAATACATAGACAGAGGGAAACATCCTGTCTTAAAAGGAAATCTTAAAGCCGATAAAGTTATTATTCCTTCTGCAAGATTGTTTATTAAAGAGGGTAATTTTAAAACTACAAGAAACCGCCTGCTTTTCTATTCAACAGGTAAATTCAGACGTTCAACTTACACCTTCGGCGGAAGCATACTAAACGAAATATCATTCCCGATTGTAATAGAAGGGGTTAAGTTAAGTATTGATAAAATAGATTTGGGGAAACTTCTTGAACCGCCGGCAGAACAGCAGCCTAAAGCCGCAACAGCGGCTGAAAAAGCTAAAGCGGAAGAAGAGTTTATGAACGCCATGGAAAATAATACCGAAACAGCAGCAGGTGATGAAGCAATGCCAGCATTTGTTCCGGGGATTGTTGTACTTAATAAGGCCGTATTTACTCTTGACAGCGGTAAATTCAAGGAAATTAATTTTGGAAATCTAAAAGCTACAGCATCTTTAGACAAAGATGGGATGTTAAGCATAGATTCCAACCGATTTGACTTTGCTGACGGGCATTCTTCAGTAAAAGTCAGATGCGATCTGGTTAACAGCTTATTCCATTTTACCCTCGGAGTTAAAGATGTTGATTCAGACAAAATTGCAACTGCACTATTAAGCCTGAAGAGGGAAATAACTGGTAAAGCCAGCGGTATAATTGATTTAACCGCCGACAAAGACTTTAAACTGGACGGTATGATGAAATTCTCCATCAATAACGGTACAATCCAGAAAGTCGGGCTTGTAGAATATGCGCTTAACTTTGTTTCTTTGTTCAGAAACCCTATGGCTATGATTAGCCCATCAACGTTGTTTGATTTGGTTAATATTCCGGAAGGAAGATTTGACAAAATATCAGGGACCCTTGATATTAAAGATAATGTAATTGAAAGAATGCAGATAAGGTCTTCTGCAGACCAGCTTGCAACCTTAATAATGGGAAGATTTGACTTAGGAACAAGAGATGCTTCTCTAAGAATTTATACCAAATTCACAAGCAAAAACAAAGGTCTTGAAGGATTTTTAAGAAACTTCTCTTTAAACAGACTTGCTAACAGAAGCTCTCTGGGGAATTCTAATGATGCTAATTATTATTCAGCAGAATTAGAACTTATTCCGCCGCTTTCTTCCGGTGACGAGGAACACGCACAAGTCTTTTTAACCACCGTAGACGGTGATGTTGAACATTTCAATTT